>JANQGN010000373.1 GCA_028277295.1 Rhodospira sp. | reverse complement strand
TACCCGCAGACGGTCGCCGTCGTGCTGTCGAAGATCAAGGGCGACCACGCGGCCCGGGTGCTCTCGCTGCTGCCCGAGAACTTCGCCATGGAAGTGGTCATGCGCATGCTGCACATGGAGGCGGTGCAGAAGGAAGTCCTGGACGGCGTGGAAAAGACCCTGAGGACCGAGTTCATGTCCAACCTGGCCCGGACCGCGCGCCGCGACGCGCACGAGATGATGGCCGAGATCTTCAACAATCTCGACCGCAACACCGAAAACCGCTTCCTCACCGCCCTGGAGGAGCGCAACCGCGAGTCCGCCGAGCGGATCAAGCAGCTCATGTTCACCTTCGAGGACCTGTCTCGCCTGGATGGCCAGGGCGTGCAGACGCTCCTGCGCCACGTCGAGAAGGACAAGCTGGGCCTGGCCCTCAAGGGCGCCTCGGACCCGGTCAAGGAACTGTTCTTCAAGAACATGTCCGAACGCGCCGGCAAGATGCTGCGCGAGGACATGGAGGCCATGGGCCCGGTGCGGTTGCGCGAGGTGGACGAAGCGCAGAATTCCATTGTCGCCCTGGCCAAGGAGTTGGCCAACAGCGGCCAGATCATTATCTCGGACGGCAAGGAAGAGGACGAACTGGTGTATTAGTGGCGCGCGCCACCCGCGCCCCCGTACGCAGGCGCCCCGGTCGCGCGCACGCACGGCGGATACGCGAAGCGCGTTCGCCGAGCAGCGCCGCCGCCTGACGTTGCTTCACCGGTGTGCCCCCACGGGCATCCTCCACCTTGACGCCCAACCGACAGGCGGAGCCCCACGCCCGATGGCCACGGTTCAGAAGTTTCTGTTTGATACCTCGTTCGACGAGCCCGGTACCGACCTCGTCAGCAAGGTGGCGGCCGGCCCCCTGCTGGACCGGGCGCACGACGAGCCAGCGTTGGCGATTCCAAGCGAGGCCGAGCCCTACGCCGGCCTCGATCGGCGGCGCCGGGCCTCCGACGCGCCGCCCCCGGAGCCGCCGCCCGACCTTTACACGGCCGCGCAACTGGATGCCGCCCGCGAGGAGGGAGTCCTCAAGGGCCACGCCTCGGCCCTGGAAGAGGAAGGCGCCAGCACCGCGCGCTTGACGGCAAAGGCGCTGGCGGGCATTGCCGCCAACCTCAAGGGCTTGGACGACCAGCAAGAGGTGTTCAACGCCGGCGTGGAAAAAATGGCGATCCGGCTGGCCCTGGCCATGGTTCGCCGGATGTTGCCAGCCACCGCCGAGGCCGGGGCGATCCCCGAGATCCAGCGGCTGGTGAGTGACACGTTGCACGATGTGCTCGACCAGCCGCGCCTGGTGATCCGCGTTCATGGCGCCCTGGCCGAGACCATCCGCAAGAGCGTGGGGTCCCTTCAAGAGGACCACGCCTACGAGGGCCGAATCACGGTCCGGCCCGACAATGACCTGCCGATCGGCGATTGCCGGCTCGAATGGGGTGACGGCGGCATCGAGCGTGATTCGGTCCGCCTCTGGGCGGATATCGAGGCGGCGGTCGCGCGTCATCTGGAGGAAGCCGTCCCGCCGCCGCCGAACGGCGCCCGCGACGCGATGGCGGGGGAGAGAGAGGTGGAGTCCGTGGCGAACGCACCGTCCGCCCCTCAGGCCGTCCCGGAAAACGCCCCCGAGAATGCCCCAGGGAGCGCCAATCGGCCCGATTCGGCGCGCGACATGGCCCTCGACTTGACCCCCGGCACGGAACAAGGAGAACACCATGGGTGACGATGGCGACTTCAACCTCGATGAACTGGACGGCGACGAGCACACGGAGCAGGAGGGTGAAGGCGCCCAGGACATGAGCGCCCACGTGCCCGAACGGCCGCGCTCGGCCTCGGACCTGGAGGCGGTCTATGACATTCCGGTGCAGGTCTCGGCGGTGCTGGGCAAGGCTCATATGCAGGTCAATCAGTTGCTCAAGCTGGGCCGGGGCGCGGTCATCGAACTGGACCGCAAGGTCGGCGAGG
Organism: Rhodospira sp.; assembly: GCA_028277295.1. GTDB lineage: Bacteria > Pseudomonadota > Alphaproteobacteria > Rhodospirillales > Rhodospirillaceae > Rhodospira. Next base: position 478 of record JANQGN010000373.1, on the reverse strand, counting down.
CCATTGATATCTACGTCAACAACCGCCTGGTCGCCCGCGGCGAGGTGGTGGTGGTCGAGGAACGCCTCGGCGTGACCATGACCGAGATCATCAAGACCGACCGGAGTTGATGCCCATGGCCGATGGCGGCCGCAGCCTTTTCCCCCCGCGACGGATCACCGTGCCAGGCGTCCAGCCGGCCGCCGGACCCGACTTGGCGACCATCGTCGGAATCGGTGGCGCGCTCGCGCTCATCGTCCTGGCCATGGTGTTGGGCGGCTCCCCGGGCTCGTTCCTCGACCTCCCCGCGATCCTGATCGTCGTCCTGGGGACCCTGGCGGTCACGCTGGCCTCGTTCAGCTTCGAGGAAGTGGGCGCCACGGTGGGTATGTTGCCCCGAGCGCTGACCCACGCGCCCCTGGATGCCGGCGACCGCGCCGACCGCATCCTCGACCTGGCCGACCACGCGCGGCGCAACGGCCTGCTGAAGCTGCAAGGG
>JANQGN010000364.1 GCA_028277295.1 Rhodospira sp. | reverse complement strand
AGCTGATGCGGAACACCCGCGCCGTCAGCCCGGCGACGATGGCGTTGCGCCAGCTCATGAAGGGCATGGCGGACGGCGCCAAGCCGTCCTGACCGGAGGCCAGGCGCGACAGCAGCGTCCAGGACTCCGGCCCGGCCAGGCTGACGGTGGACCATTGCTCGGTGACCGAGGTCAGGCGCACCCGCAGGTCTGGCCACTCGGTCTGGAGATACTCCTCTAGGTGATCCAGCACGGCCGCCGCGTTGCCGGTGGTGGTGGTCATCAGGAAGCGCTCGTCGCCCAGGCGCGCGCAGGTGCCGTCGTCGAACACCATGCCGTCCTCGCGGCACATCACGCCGTAGCGAACACGGCCCACCGCCAGCGTGTGCCAGGCATTGGTGTAGACGCGGTTCAGGAAGGTGACGGCATCCGGCCCCTGGATGTCGATCTTGCCCAGGGTCGAGGCGTCCAGCACCGCCACGCCCTCACGCGCCGCCCGGCATTCCCGGGCCACGGCGGCGGCCATGGCCTCGCCCGGTCGCGGGTAGACCCAGGGGCGTTTCCACTGGCCCACGTCCTCGAACACCGCCCCAAGGGCCACATGCCGGTCGTGGATCGCCGTCAGCCGCGCCGGGTCGAACAGGTCGCCCCGGTCGCGCCCGGCCAGGGCACCGAAGGTCACCGGGGTATAGGGCGGCCGGAAGGTCGTGGTGCCGATCTCCGCCAGGCCGCATCCCAGGGTCTCGGCCAGGATGCCGATGGCATTGACGTTGGCGGTCTTGCCCTGGTCGGTGCCGAAACCGGCGAGAGTGTAGCGCTTCATGTGCTCCACGCCCTCGAACCCCTCGCGGGCCGCCTGGCGGATGTCGGCGGCGGTGGCGTCGGTCTGATAGTCCACGAAGCACTTGAAGCCCTGTCGTTCCAGGGGCACCCGGCAGGGCACCTGCCAGAGAGGCGCGATACCGTGGGGCTCGAAGTCCATCACCGTGGGCACAGGGGCCGCGCCGACACCACCGCGATACCCCAGGGCCTGGGCGGCGGCCGCCCCGGCGGCGATGGCCTCGCTCAGGCCGCAGGACAGAGAGAAGGTCCCGGTGGCCCCACCCACGGCGACCAAGCCGTGGTCGCCATGCTCGGGCACGAAACAGACCCGGGCGCCGTCATAGCGCAGCCGCCCGCCGGCATGACAGGCCAGATGGGCCACCGGTGACCAGCCCCCGGACATCAACAGCAGGTCGCAGGGCACCACCTCCAGGGCGTGCGGCGCAATCAGGTCATCGGCGCCCATGGGATGCGCCCGGGCGCCGGTGACGCGCCCCCTGGCGCTGTCGGTACCGCCGACCACCGTCCGCGTCATCAGGCGGATCCCGGCGTCCCGGACCGCCTGTCGCCAGGCCGGGGCCGGTGTCTCGCGCGCATCCACGATCGCCGCCACGGTGGCCCCCGCCGCCCGCAGGTCGAAAGCGGCCTCGTAGGCGCGATCGTTGTTGGTGAACAGCACCACGCGCGCTCCCGCCAGCACTCCCCAGTGATGCAGGTAGGCTTGCGCGGCACCGGCCAGCATGATCCCGGGCCGGTCGTTGTCGCCGAACACCAACGGGCGCTCATGAGCGCCGGTGGCCAGGATCACCCGGCCGGCGCGAACATGCCACAGGCGCAGGCGCGGCCGCGCCTCGGGCCGCTCGGCCGGAGCCAGGTGGTCGGTCAGCCGCTCCACGGCCACCAGGTGGTTGCCGTCATGGCGACCGATCACCGTCGTCCGGGGCAACACCCGAACCTCGGGCGTGGCCCGCAAGCGGCGCTCCATCCCCGCCACCCAGTCCGGCCCGGAGAGACCGTCCACGGTGCGCCTCAGGCGCAGCAGGCAGCCCCCCAACCGCTCGCCCTCGTCGGCCAGGATGACCCGCGCCCCGCCACCGCTGGCCGCCCGCGCCGCCGCCAGTCCGGCGGGACCACCGCCCACCACCAGCACCTCGCAATGGACATGACGATGGTCGTAGCGGTCCGGATCGGGCCGTGTCGGGGCCTTGCCGAAGCCGGCGGCGCGGCGGATCAAGGGTTCAAAGACATGCCGCCAGGCGGCCTGGGAGCCATGCATGGTCTTGTAGTAGAACCCCGCGCCCATCATCGGCGACAGCCCCTCGGCCAGCGCACCCACGTCGCGCTCCACCGAGGGCAGCACGTTGACGCTCGCGGCCTCCAGCCCGTCCACCAGCGGCACCACGGTGGCCCGCGCGTTGGGTTCGGTGCGGGCCGGGTCGTCGGGCCAGAGTTGCACCAGGGCGCAGGGCTCGTCCGCCCCCGCGGCCATGATACCGCGCGGCCGGCGGTACTTGATGCTCCGCCCCACCAGGGAGACACCGTTCGCCAGCAGGGCGCTCGCCAGCGTGTCACCGGCGTAGCCGCTCATCCAGGCGCCGTTCCAACGAAAGCGCAGCCGCCGGTCGCGGTCGATCAGACCGCCCTCGGACAGGCGGCGAATCACCGGCGCCTCACTCATGGCGCCCCCTCCTCGCCCGCGCGCCCGGACGCCATGATCACCGGCATCGGCTCGCCCATGCGGTAGACCGCCAGGACCTCGTTGGTGACGGTGTCGCGCAGTACGTTGAACCAGCGCCGGCAGCCCGAGGCATGAACCCAGCGCTCGGCGAAGACCCCCTTGGGGTTGTCTCGCAGGAACACATAAGCCCCCCAGGCCGCGTCATCCAGGGCACCCGGATCCTCGGGGCGAACGACATGGGCCTGCCCGCCGTAGTGGAACTCCGGTTCCTCGCGCGGACCACACCAGGGGCACTCAAGACGCAGCATGAGAGAGGATCCTCTTTCGGAGGGCGGGACAGCCCAGGATCAATGCGCGACACCGGCGGCCCCATGCTCGTCGATCAGGGCGCCGGTGGTGAAACGGTCCAGGGAGAACGGAGCGGCGATCGGATGCGGCTCGCCCTTGGCTAGGGTCCAGGCGAACAGCCATCCCGACGCGGGCGTGGCCTTGAAGCCGCCGGTGCCCCAGCCGCCATTGATGTAGAGGCCGGGAACCGGGGTGGCGCCGATGATGGGCGAGGCGTCCGGGCAGATATCCGCGATCCCCGCCCAGGCGCGCATCATGCGCAGCCGCGCGGTGATGGGCACCAGTTCGGTCAGCGCCGCGATCTGGCGTTCCAGCACATGGAAACCGCCGCGCTGGGCATAGGAGTTGTAGGCGTCGATGCCGGCGCCGATCACCAGTTCTCCCTTGTCGGACTGGCTGACGTAGACGTGCACGGCGCCGGACATGACCACGCAATCGATCACCGGCTTGATGGGCTCGGAGACCAGCGCCTGAAGCGGACGGGTCTGGATGGGCAACCGCACATCGGCCATGGCCGCCAGAACCGAGGTGTGGCCGGCGGCGACGATGCCCACCGTCGGCGCGCCGATGGGGCCGCGCGATGTCTCCACCCCGGAGACCCGGCCGTCCCGGTCCCGCCGGATGCCGGTGACCTCGCAGGTCTGGAGGATATCCACGCCGCGCGCGTCGGCGGCGCGGGCATAGCCCCAGGCCACGGCGTCGTGGCGGGCAACCCCACCCCTGGCCTGCCAGGTGGCACCCAGGATCGGGTAGCGTCGCGACGTGGAGATATCGAGGATAGGGCAGATCCGGGCGATGCGCGCGGGCTCCACCCATTCCGAGTCGATGCCGTTCAGCCGGTTGGCCTCGACGCGGCGTCGCCCGGCGCGCACGTCGGGGAGCGTATGCGCCAGATTGAGAACGCCGCGCTGGCTGAGCATGACGTTGTAGTTGAGGTCCCTGGACAGGCCCTCCCACAGCGTCAGGCTCTTGTCATAGAGCGCCGCGCTTTCGTCCCACAGGTAGTTGGAGCGGACGATGGTGGTGTTGCGGCCGGTGTTGCCGCCGCCCAGCCACCCCTTCTCAAGCACGGCAACCCGGGTGATGCCGTGCTCCTTGGCCAGGTAGTAAGCCGTGGCCAGGCCATGACCGCCGCCGCCGACAATGATCACGTCGTAGTGCTCGGCGGGCTCGGGACTGCGCCACTGGCGCGGCCAGTCCTCCTGGTGGGACAGGGCGTTGCGTGCCAGCGACCAAAGGGAATAGCGCGCCACCGTCGACCTCCCGAAGAGGACCCGAGCCAGTTCCATTTAACCCGGACTCCGGACGGTTCATCAACCATCCGCAATGGGTTCAGGGCATCAAGGGTGACGAGAGATCCCTTTGGTGCGCGTTATAAGATGAGATACATCTTTTAGTTTATGCGCCCTGCTCCCAGGTTTCGGGGGCGTGCGATGACCAGCTGATGATGCGCGGCGTCCGGCGCCGGCCGATCGCATCCCGCCCAATCCTGGCGGCCGTTCGAGTCGATCGCCGACACGGAATATTCATTCCGCCCGCGCACGGAGATGCGCTAAGATATACAATTACGGTTACGCAATCGCGCGGCGTCCCTGACGTTGGTGTGACGAGGCGGGCATGATCGATGTCGAGCGCACCGGCGCCCCGCGCCTGTTCCGGTTCCTGCTGTTGCCCCATTTCTCGATGCTGGCGTTCACCTCCTGTGTCGAGCCCCTGCGGACGGCGAATCGGCTTTCGGGACGGTCATTGTACGCCTGGACGCTGCTATCAGTGGACGGCGGCCCGGCGCGGGCCAGCAACGGCATACGCGTTCTCCCCGACCAGTCCATGGAGGCGCCGGGACAACGCGCCGACGCCGTGGTGGTCTGTTCCGGCGTGCGCATGGAGGGCTTCCGCGACTCCGCCGTGCTCGCCTGGCTACGCCGGCAAGCGCGAACCGGGGCGGCCCTGGGTGGCCTGTGCACGGGCGCCCTGGTGCTGGCGCGCGCCGGCCTGCTGAAGGGACGGCGCTGCACCTTGCATTGGGAGAACATGGAGGGCTTCGCCGAGGAGTTTCCCGACCTTGAGATCACCGCCACCCTGTTTGAAATCGACGGTGACCGCTTCACCTGTGCCGGCGGCGCCGCCGCCCTGGACATGACCATCGCCCTGATCCGCGCCGAGCATGGCGCCGAGCTGGCGGCGACGGTGGCCGATGCCCTGATCCACACCGGGGTGCGCAACCCGGATGACCCGCAGCGCCTGGCCCTGCGCGACCGCGTCGGGGTCAGCCAGCCCAAGGTCCTGGCGGCCATCGCCTGCATGGAAGCGAATCTGGAAACGCCCCTGGCCCTGGACGACCTGGCGGCGGACGTGGGGGTCTCGGCCCGGCAGCTTGAACGCCTGTTCCAGAAGCACATGCGCACCACGCCGGCTCGTTACTATCTTTCGTTGCGATTGTGGCGGGCACGGGCCCTGCTTCAACAGACCGCCTTGACCGTCCTTCAGGTGGCCGTGGCCAGCGGCTTCACGTCGGCATCCCACTTCTCACGCTGCTACCGGGCGTTTTTCGGCCACGCGCCGAAACGGGGGCGGAGCAATCCGGAGGCCACCCGCGCACCGCCTCTGCCCTCCTTTGGTGGGCGCGGGACAGCCCCACCCGCGCCGCTGCCGCCCCCCGACACCCCCCCGGATGCCCCCCTCTCGGAGGAAATGCGGGTGCTGGGGGCGCTGGATCCCGATGGCGAGGCGACCGTGCCCCCCGACCTGGCGGCGGCGCTCGATCCCGACGCCAGCACAGAGCCGAGCGATCCGCGGGGATCGACCACGCCCCACCCCTGACAAGAGACGCCGGGTCGCCTTGAAACCGCCCCACGGGCCACGGCACGATGGTTCCGGTATCCCCTCCCGGCACGGCGGACCTCATGGCCTCGACGGCCCCCCGATCGATCCTGTCCCGCGCGCGGCGCCTCGTGTTGGGTGGCGCGGTGGCGGTCATCGTCATGGGCACCGTTGCCGTGACCCTGGACGCCCTGTGCCCGCCAAACCTGTCGCGCCTCGCCCCCACCTGGACGGTCACCGACCGGACCGGCCAGGTGTTGCGGGCGTTCCTGAGCCCGGACGAGACCTGGCGTCTGCCCACGACCGCCGCCGACGTGGACCCGCTCTACCTGTCCATGCTGCTGGCCTACGAGGACGGCCGCTTCCGCTGGCACCCCGGGGTGGACCCGCTGGCGGTGCTGCGCGCCAGCGGTCAGGCGATCGCGCACGGCCGCGTGGTCTCGGGTGCCTCCACCCTGACCATGCAGGCCGCGCGCCTGCTGGAGCCGCGCCCGCGAACCGTGCCCTCCAAGCTGATCGAGATGGCCCGCGCCCTGCAACTCACCGCGCGCCTGGGCCGCGGCGGCGTGCTCGACGCCTACCTGACACTCGCCCCCTTTGGGGGCAACCTGGAGGGCCTGCGCGCCGCCACCTGGGCCTGGTGGGGGAAGGAGCCGCGCCGCCTCACCCCCGGCCAGGCGGCGCTGCTGGTGGTGCTGCCACAAAACCCCAATGGCCTGCGCCCGGACCGCCATCCCGAGGCCGCCCGCGCCGCCCGCGCCAAGGTGCTGGCGCGCATGGTCGGGGTGGGCGTGCTGACCGCCGCGCAGGCCCGTGAGGCGGCGGCCGAGCCCTTGCCCACGACGCGCCGCCCCCTGCCCTTCCTCGCCCCGCACCTGACCGGCCGGCTGGTGCGCGCCGCACCGCCCGATGCCGGCCCGGTGCTGACCACCACCCTGGACGCCGCCTTGCAGGCGCGGGTCGAGACCCTGGTGGCCGCGCATGCGGCGCGCCTGGAGGACCCGCGCCTGTCGGTGGCGGCGTTGATCGTCGAGGCCGGGACCGGCGCCGCGCGCGCCTTGGTGGGCTCCCCAAACCTGCTGGACGCCACCCGCCTGGGCGCGGTGGACATGACCCGGGCGCCGCGCTCGCCCGGCTCGGCCCTCAAGCCGCTCATCTACGGCATGGCCTTCGAGGACGGATTTCTGCACCCCCTGACCGAGATCGACGACCGTCCCACCCAGTTCGGCCAGGGCTATGCGCCGGGCAACTTCGGTTTCGCCCACCATGGCGAGGTGACCGCCGCCGAGGCCCTGCGCCGATCGCTCAACGTGCCGGCGGTGGCGGTGCTGGACCGCGTCGGGCCGATGCGCTTCGCCGCCCGCCTGCGCGCCGCCGGGGTGGAGCCACGCCGGCGCGGCGGCCTGGGACGGCCGGGCCTGCCGCTGGCCCTGGGCGGACTGGGCGTGACGCTGGAGGAGATGGTGGGCCTGTATGCCACCCTGGCCAGCGGCGGGACACGCCGGACCGTGCACGTGGTGCCCCATCCAGACGGCGCGGCGGCCCCACCACCCGCGCGGATCCTGCCGGCGGCGGCCGCCTGGCAGGTGGTGGACATCCTCGCCCGAGCGCCCCCCGCCGCTGGCTTCGCGCCTGATGACGCCGTCCGCGACAGCCGGGTGGTGGCCTTCAAGACAGGCACGTCCTATGGCTTCCGCGACGCCTGGGCGCTTGGACTGGACGGAGACCACGTCGTCGGCGTGTGGGTGGGCCGGGCCGACGGCACCCCGGTGCCTGGACGCATCGGCCGGGACACCGCCGCGCCCCTGATGCGCCGTCTGTTCGACCTGCTGCCGCCGCCCGCGCACGCGCTGCCTGGCCGGCCCCCCCCTGGCGTGCTGGTGGCCCTGACACCGTTAGAGCTTCCCCCACCCCTGCGGCGCCTGCGACCGGTCGGCGCGCGGCCTGGGCTTACCCCGGCGACAGCGGGTCTGCCGCCCTTGATCTTGCGTTTTCCACCAGACGGAGCCACCATGGATTGGGCTCAGGCGGGTTTGGGGGTGCCCCTGGAAGCAAGCGGCGGACGCCGCCCCTATACCTGGCTGGTGAACGGCCGGCGGGTGCCTGGCATGCCCTGGCATCGGGGCGCTCAGTGGACCCCGGACGGACGCGGCGCGGCGCGGGTGACGGTTGTCGATGCGGAAGGACGCTCCGACACCGTGAGCGTCTGGCTCAAGTAGCGCCTTTTACCGGCGGCGGCGAACACACGCATCCGGCACCGGTAGGACGCGAAGGGGGGACGGTCCCATGCGCGCACCTGGACCAGGTGTCCGGTTCCTGTTGGTCTCGATCGTGGCGATCGCCGTTGGCGCCGCGGCCCCCGTGCCGGCGCGCAAACCCGACGCGCCGCTCAAGCCGGCCCCGGACGCGGCCTGGGCCAAGGTCACGACCCCTGCCGACGGCCCACCCCTCGTGATGGGCGGCTATACCCAGGGCTGTATTCAGGGCGCCATCGCCCTGCCCCTGGACGGTCCCGGCTACACCGTGTTGCGCCCCCAGCGCCTGCGCTTCTTCGGACATCCCGTCCTGATCCAGGTGGTCCAGGACCTGGGGGCCTGGGCCGACGCCAACGGCGTGGGAACACTGCTGGTCGGCGACCTCTCCCAGCCGCGCGGCGGCCCCATGAGCTATGGCCACGCCAGCCACGAAGCGGGCCTGGACGTGGACATCTGGCTACGCCTGCTGCCCCCGGGACAGCGCCTGTCCGACGCCGAGCGGCGTCAACCAACCGCCATTTCCTTCGTCCGGGCGGGCGCCGACATGGCCGACCCGCGCCTGTGGCGGCCCGCGCACGGCGCCCTGGTGCGCGCCGTCGCTCAGGACCCGCGTGTCGCCCGCCTGTTTGTCCATCCCGCCATCAAGGCCAGCCTGTGTGCCACCTATCCCCCCGAGGACACAGGCACCGCGCGCTGGCTGCGCAAGGTCCGCCCGTGGTACGGGCACGACTCGCATATACACATCCGACTGAACTGCCCCGTCGACAGCCCGGCCTGCGAGCCCCAAACGCCGCCACCACCGGGCGCTGGTTGCGATGTCGAAACATTTTCCTGGTGGCGCGAAGAAATAGCCCGCTGGCTCGCGGCAAAAGCGCGTCGCGCCACCCAGACCGCCGCGCGGGCGGACACGCGTGACGACTCAGCAACAGATAGCGTTACCGATTCGCCACAACCGCTCCCCCAAGCGTGCCAAGCGATTCTCAACTCTCGATAAATCGGCATCGACTCGATACCATTTCAACCTCATACCGGCGGCGGACGAGGATGACTCATCCGCCGGAGTGTACCGGTCGCGTGGGGCCGCGTGGGTGAGGGCATCATGCGCATGACGATGAATGGGACGACACCGGGTCAGACGACGCCGTCCCAGCGGCGGCATACCAGCGGCCGGCATGGCCGCGCCATGGGGCGCGTCGGACCGGGCCTGGCGACGCTGGTTGTGTGCGCGCTTCTTGGCGGCTGTGTCACCGCCGGAAGCACCGGTGGACGCGGTGTGTTTGGAACCACGCCTTTGGGCGGCGTGGCCGCTTCGGAGCCCGGTCAGAGCCAGGCCCAAACCGCGATTCAAACCGCGGTCCAGCAGAACCCGGCGCTGCCGGACTCGCTCCTGGCCGGGGTGGTGCGCGACTTCTATCAACAGCGCGACCATGCCCCCGCCTGGACCGATGCCGGCGGCCTGACCCCGCTCGGCCGCCAGGTGCGCGCCGTGCTGCACACCGCCTGGGTGGATGGCCTGACCGGCGTCGCCCCCTTGCCCGCGATGACCGGCGGCGCCGCCACTGACCCCGCCAGCCGGGCTCGCCTGGACGTGGCCTTAACCGTCGCGCTGACCGACTACGTCCGGAAGGCGACCGCGCGCCCCGGCGATCCGGCCGCCGCCAACTCCTGGGGCTTGGCCGCGACGCTTGCCCGGATCACCGAGGACGACCCCACCGCCGCGCGGCCCGGCCGGCTGTTCCGTCTGATCAGCACGGAAGATCGCCAGGCCCGGTTGCGGCGCGCCGTGCTGGACTACGATGTGCTGGCGCGCGCCGGCGGCTGGCCCGTGCCGCCGTCCTTGGGCCCGAAACTGGAGCCCGGCGCGCTACATCCCGACATCGCTTTGGTGCGAACGCGCCTCGCCGCCACCGGCGACCACAGGGGTGCCACGCCCGTCGACCCGGCTCTGTACGATGCCGCGCTGGCGGACTCGGTGCGCCGCTTCCAGGCCCGTCACGGCCTGAGCGTGGACGCCAAGATCGGCCCGCGCACCCGCGCGGCGCTGGCCATGCCCGTGGACCAGCGCCTGCGGCAGATGGCCCTGAACCTGCGGCGG
>JANQGN010000366.1 GCA_028277295.1 Rhodospira sp. | reverse complement strand
AGGTCGCCGGTCTGGGTCATCAGAAATGCTCCTTCAACCAGCGGCCGATCCGTTCCACCGGACCCAGCAACCCGCCAGCGCGGGGGGGATCCTCCGGATCCGGCCGATCCACGTGTTCCTGGACGGCATGGCTCAGCAGGCCGGCGCAGGTGGCGAAGGCGGGTCCGGCCACGCTCTCGGCCAGCCCGCGCAGCCGCAACGGGCGCCCGCAGCGGACCTGCTTGTCGAGCACCTGCTCGGCCAGCTCCCGCGCCCCGGTGAGCTGGCTGGCGCCGCCCGTCAGCACCGCGCGGCGGCCGGCCACCTGGTCCACCCCGGCGGCCTTGAGGTGGTCGTGCACCAGTTCCATGGTTTCCTCGATGCGCGGGCGGATGATCTGCACCAGGTAGGAGCGCGGAATCTCGATGGACTGCGTGTCCTCGTCCTCGCCCACCAGGGGCACGCGCAGAATCTCGCGGCTGTCGGCCGGCGAGGCGATGGTGCCGCCGTACATGGTCTTGAGGCGCTCGGCGTTGGCCAGCGGCGTGGACAAGCCCTGCGCGATGTCGCTGGTCACGTGGCCGCCGCCCACCGGGATCACCCCCACGTGGATCACGTGCCCGCCCAGGAACACGGCCACCGAGGTCGTGCCACCGCCCATGTCGATGACCGTGGCGCCCAGGTCGCGTTCGTCCTCCACCAGGCTGGCCAGCCCGGCGGCGTAGGGGGCGACAACGCGGCTGTCCACGTCCAGGTGGCAGCGCTCGATGACGGTGGTCAGGTTGCGCAGCGGCGCCGAGGCCACCGAGACCAGATGCATGCGGGCACCCAGGCGCTCGCCGAACATGCCACGTGGATCAATGATGCCGTCGGCGCCGTCGATGGCGTAGCCCACCGGGATGCAATGGATCAGCTCGCGGTCCACGTCCTCGGGTGGGCGGCGGCCGAAGGCCAGGATGCGGCGGACGTCGGCGTCACGCACCTGGTGGCCTGTGACCGCCATCTCGGCGTCGATGCGCTGGCTCTCGGGGGCGCCGCCGGAGACCGCGACGACCACCCGGTTGATGGTCTCGCTGGCCATGTCCTCGGCGGCGGCGACGGCATGGCGGATGGCTGCCTCCACCTCGTCGCGATTGACCACCAGGCCGGCGCGCATGCCTCGGGAGCGGTGATGCCCGACCCCCAGGACCCGCAGGCCACCGCTTTCCTCATCCACCCGGGCGATGAAGCAGGCGACCTTGGTGGTGCCCACGTCAAGCGCGGCCACCAACTCGCCGCGCCGGCGGGGCAGCGGCTGGGCGGAGGGCGGGGGAGCCTCCTGGGCGCGGTCTGGATCGGCGCGGTCGAGCATCAGCATCGGTCGTCACGTCTCCTGTCCAGCGGTCGACACGGCCAGGGCGGGCGGCGCCGGGGTCCCGGACCGCGCCGGAGCATCGGTCGCGTCCCCAAAGCCGAGCGCGGGATGCGGGCGCACCACCAAGCGGTCTGGCAGGCGCAGATCGACCCGGTCGATGTGGCGGGCCAGCAGGCGCCCCTGCCGCTCCAGGCGGGCCAGGCGCGCCCAGGCATCGGCCGCATC
>JANQGN010000202.1 GCA_028277295.1 Rhodospira sp. | reverse complement strand
GCGCCGCATGAGCGAGGGCATGGGCTCGATCCTGGGCGAGATGGGCCTGCACGTGAAGTACTGCCAGTCCTGGGGGATCGCCCCCGAGGAACTGGAGCGGCTGCCCGAGGCCAAGGCCACCATGGCCTATACCCGGTATGTTCTGGAACGGGGGGTGGCGGGCGACTTGCTCGACCTCAATGTGGCCCTGGCGCCCTGCATCGTCGGCTATGCCGAAATTGGGACCCGCTTGCTGGGCGACGGGGTGGACGATGACCATCCCTATCATGCCTGGATCCGCGAGTACGGTGGCCCGGCCTATCGCCAGGTGGCGCGTGGGGCGGTCGAGACCCTGGACCGGCTGATGGTCGAGCGTGGCGGGCCCGGGCGGATGGCCGGACTGATCGAGACGTTCCGCAAGGCCACCGTCCTGGAGGCCGACTTCTGGCAGATGGGATGGACGCTTGCCCGATAACCCCGCCGCCGCCCTGGACCCCGTGTCCGCGATCGAACCGGGTCCGGACCTGGAGCCGGGCCGGGGGCGGCGCGCGGTGGTGGCCATGTCGGGGGGCGTGGACAGTTCGGTGACCGCCGCCGTGCTGGCCGAGGCTGGCTACGACGTGGTCGGGCTGACCATGCAGCTCTACGATCACGGCCAGGCGGTGACCGGCGGGCGCACCTGCTGCGCGGGCCAGGACATCCATGATGCCCGCCGCGTGGCCGACCGGCTGGGCATTCCCCATTACGTCGTGGACTACGAGGGCGTGTTTCGCCGTGACGTGATGGAGCGCTTCGCGGACGCCTATGTGCGGGGCGAAACGCCCGTGCCCTGCGTGCTGTGCAACCAGACGGTCAAATTCCGCGACCTGATGGGGGCCGCGCGCGACCTGGGCGCCGAGATCCTGGCGACCGGTCACTATGTCCGCCGGCGGCAAGGGCCGGGCGGGCCGGCGCTGTGGCGTGGTCGCGATGCCGGCAAGGATCAGAGCTATTTCCTGTTCGCGACCACCAAGGCGCAACTGGAGCGCCTGCGTTTTCCGTTGGGCGACCTGACCAAGGACCAGACGCGGGCGCTGGCCCGGCGGCACGGCCTGGCCGTGGCCGACAAGGTGGAGAGTCAGGACATCTGCTTTGTGCCGGGGGGCGACTACGCCCAGGTGGTCGAGCGGTTGCGACCGGGGGCGCTGGATCCCGGCGAGATCGTCGACCTGGACGGCCGGGTCCTGGGGCGGCACCAGGGCATCATTCACTACACCGTGGGGCAGCGGCGCGGCCTGGGCATTGGGGGCACCGAGGCGCCGCTCTACGTGGTGCGGCTGCGGCCCGAGCGGCGGCAAGTGGTGGTGGGGCCGCGTGAGGCCCTGGAGCGCGCCGGTTTCACGGTGCATGGGCTCAATTGGCTGGGACCAGGGGCGGCCCCGCCGGAGGACGGGGTCAGGGCGACCGTCAAGATCCGCAACACCTTCGATCCGGTGCCGGCCACGTTACGCCCTCTCGGAGACGACCGCGCGGCCGTCACCCTGGACGCCCCCGCGCGCGGTGTCTCCCCGGGACAGGCCTGTGTGCTGTATGACGGCGGCCGCGTGCTGGGCGGCGGCTGGATCGAACGGGAGGGATGACGTGAAGTCTCTTTCAGGCATGTACAACCGGACCGGCCTTACCCTCGACGACCGCCGCCCATCGAGCCCTTTGCCATGACACCACTGGACGATGAGACTGTCCTGGCTCTTCTGCGCGAGGGGGAGGGGTTTCGTGTTGAGCGCAAGGCGAGCTTGGCCGGAAACACCTCCGATGCCATTCGCGAGGCGATCTGCGCTTTTGCCAACGATCTCCCCGGGTCCGGGGACCCGGGGGTGGTGTTTGTGGGCGTGCAGGACGACGGACGTCCCGCCAACCTGGCGATCGATGATCGGCTGCTCCTGCAATTGTCGGACATGAAGACGGACGGAACCATTGTTCCGCCGCCGTCCCTGCTCGTCGAGAAACGGCGCCTTGCCGGCGCCGATGTGGCGGTGGTGACGGTGTTTCCGTCCGACTCTCCACCCGTGCGCTACAAGGGGGGTATCCGGGTTAGGATTGGTCCTCGTCGTGGTCTGGCGACGGCCCAGGATGAACGCGTGCTGAATGAGCGTCGCCGGTTCGGGGATCGGCCGTTCGATAGTCAGCCGGTGCCGGGAACGAGCACGGCCGATCTGAACCGTCGCCAGTTCGAGGACGAGTATCTGCCGAACGCCTTCGATTCCGAGGTGTTGGCGGCCAACGAGCGGGATCTGTCCCAACGCTTGGCCGCCACGAAGATGATCGCCTCGGTCGAGCAGCCCATGGCGACGATCGTTGGGCTCCTGGTGCTGGGGATACGGCCTCGGGATTTCATTCCCGGCGCTTACGTTCAGTTTCTGCGCCTTGACGGAGAGGACCTGAGTGACCCGATCATCGATGCGGATGACATCGACGGAACCATCTCCGATATCATGCGCCGCCTCGACGAGAAACTGCGCGCCCATATCCACGCGTCCGTCGACCTGACCAGGGCCGATCGCGAACGCCGGACCGTCAGCTACCCCTTGGCGGCCTTGCAGCAGTTCGCGCGGAACGCGGTGATGCATCGGACCTACGAGGCGACGAATGCCCCGGTGCGGGTGACCTGGTTTAACGACCGCGTCGAGATCATCAGCCCGGGCGGACCGTTCGGGCAGGTGACGCGGGACAATTTCGGTCGGCCCGGCATCACGGACTATCGCAATCCAAACCTTGCCGAGGCCATGCGCGTGCTGGGATACGTCCAGCGGTTCGGCGTGGGGATCGGGACAGCGCGCCGTGCGCTTCGGGACGCCGGTTTCCCGGAACCATCGTTCTCCGTCGAGGACACAACCGTGATGGTGACGGTCAGGGGAGGGGCTCGTGCCTGACGCCGTTCCCGTTCTGACCTTCTTCAACAACAAGGGCGGCGTGGGAAAGACGTCTCTGGCCTACCATCTGGCCTGGCGCCTCTCCCAGCGCGGGCACCGCGTCCTGACCTGTGACCTTGATCCCCAGGCCAATCTGACGGCGGCTTTTATGGACGAG
>JANQGN010000166.1 GCA_028277295.1 Rhodospira sp. | reverse complement strand
GGGGGGATGCGTAGCGCATGGTTCCATATCCCTCTAACCAGCGTTGAACCCGAAGGGTCTTGTTTCGTGTGAACAAGCCTCGTCTGTGGTTGTCGACTGAGTGTTGCGAAAAAACGCATGTTGCCAGAAAAAGCGAACGCACCCCCCATGCAAAAAACATGAGTTAGGTGCGTTTGCCACGGCCGAAAACCATACCCGTTTCGCGCGCGATCGCAAGGAAAAACTTGGCGGTGCACGGAGAACGGGGAACGACGGTTGCTTTACTCGCCCGTCCCCGTCATCCAGGGCGGCAGGTCCTCCAGGGCGGCCATCTCGGCCACGGTGGGCCGGCGGCGCACGACGTGAAAGCGGTCGCCATCCACCAGCACCTCGGGCACCAGCGGACGGCCGTTGTACTGTCCGGCCATCACCGCGCAGTACGCCCCGGCGGTCATGAAGGCCACCAGATCCCCTGCCGCCAGCGAGACCGGCAGCGGGTGATCCCGGGCGAAGGTGTCGCCGCTTTCGCAAACCGGACCGACGACGTCCATGGGCGTGGTGTCGGTGCCTGGCGGCGGTACCGTCACCGGGCGGATATGATGATGGGAATCGTACATCGCCGGGCGGATCAGATCGTTCATGGCGGCGTCGACAATCACGAAGGTCCGCGTGATGCCGGCCTTGCGGTAGATCACCCGCGACAGCAGCACGCCCGCGTTGCCGGCGATGGCGCGGCCGGGCTCGATGGTCAGGGCACAGCCAAGGTCGCCCAGGGTGCGGCGCACGATGCCCGCGTAGGCGGCGGGATCGGGCGGCACGTCGTGATGATCGTGATAAACCACCCCCAGACCGCCGCCCAGGTCCAGGCGCTCCACCGTCACACCGTCGGCGCGCAGCAGGGCCACCAGGTCCCGGATCTTGCGGAACGCGACCTCGAAGGGCGCCAGATCCAGGATTTGCGAGCCAATGTGCAGGGCGATTCCCTTGACGGCGATGCCCTCCAGGGTCACGGCGCGGCGGAACACGCGCCGGGCGCTGGTCCACTCGATTCCGAACTTGTTCTCGGCGCGGCCGGTGGTGATCTTGGCGTGGGTGGCGGCGTCCACGTCCGGATTGACACGGATGGCGATGGGCGCCCGCAGGCCCAGGCGCCGGGCCACCGCGTCGAGCGCGTCCAGTTCAGGCTCGCTCTCCACGTTGATCTGGTGGACACCAGCGCGGAGCGCGGCCTCGAGCTCGCCCTCCGTCTTGCCCACGCCCGAGAAGACGATGCGCTCGGCCGGCGCGCCAGCGGCCAGGGCCAAGGCCAGTTCGCCCCCGGACACCACGTCCACGCCGGCCCCCAGTTCGGTCAGGAGGCGGAGCACCGCCCGGTTGCCGTTGGCCTTCATGGCGTAGCAGACCGTCGCCCCCAGGTTCGCGAAGGCGTTGGCGAAGGCGTGATAGTGCCGGGTCAGCGTGGCGGTTGAGTAGACGTAGCAGGGCGTGCCCACGGCCTCGGCGATGGTCGGCAGAGGGATGTCTTCAGCGTGCAGGATGCCGTCGCGGTCGGAAAAGTGGTGCATCGGAGGAACTCGCAGGGATCGAGGCGGGCGGAGCCGGGCCTACTCCGGCTGGGCGGTGCGCTGGCGGCGCTGTTCGACCGTGTCCGGAACGGGCAGGGGGCGGGTCTCCGGCGGCGCCGGATTGGGGACGGTGGGATAGAAGCGGGGGTAGGCGCCGCCCTCCACCGGGCGATTGGGGGCCTTGCGGCCGCACCCGCCCACCCCAGCGGCGATCACCAGGGCCAGGACCAGGGTCACGGCTTGTCCCAGACCCCGGCGGGCGGTCATGCTTCGTCCTCCGACAGGAACCGGATCCGGGCCTCGGCGCAGGCGGTGCGCACGTTGTCCGGCGCCGTGCCGCCGAAGCTGGTGCGGCCGGCCGCGGAGCCGGCCGGATCCAGACGCAGACCGCCGGTGATGCGCGGTTCCACCGATCGCAGGTCGTCCAGCGACAGATCCTCCAGCCCCACGCCGCGCGCCTCCGCCAGCTTGACCACGGCGCCGGTCACATGGTGGGCGTCGCGGAAGGGCATGCCCAGCTCCCGCACCAGCCAGTCAGCGATGTCGGTGGCGGTGGAGAAGCCGGCCCCGGCCGCCGCCGCCAGCCGGTCGCGGTTGACGGTTAGGTCGCCGATCATGCCGGTCATGGCGGCGATGCACAGGGCTAGGGTATCGACGGCCTCGAAGACCGGCTCCTTGTCCTCCTGCATGTCCTTGGAATAGGCCAGCGGCAGGCCCTTCATGACCATCAGCAGGCTATTGAGGTGCCCGACCACGCGGCCGGTCTTGGCGCGCACCAGTTCGGCGGCATCGGGGTTGCGCTTCTGCGGCATGATGGAACTGCCGGTGGAGAACCGGTCCGACAGCCGCACGAAACCGAACTGGGCGCTGGTCCAGATCACCAGTTCCTCGGCCAGGCGCGACAGGTGCACGGCGCAGATGGACAGCGCCGAGAGCACCTCCAGGGCGAAATCGCGGTCGGAGACGGCGTCCAGGCTGTTGGTCATGGGCCGGTCGAAGCCCAGGGCGGTGGCGGTGGCGTGACGGTCGATGGGAAAGCCCGTGCCGGCCAGGGCGGCGGCGCCCAGGGGGCTTTCGTTCAGCCGGGCGCGGGCGTCGCGCAGGCGCCCCCGGTCGCGGCCGACCATCTCCACATAGGCCAGCAGATGGTGACCCAGGGTCACCGGCTGGGCGGCCTGAAGGTGCGTGAAGCCGGGCATGACCGCGTCTGCGTGGGCCTCGGCCTGGTCGATCAGCGCCCGTTGCAACCCCTGGAGCGCGCCCTCCAGACCGTCGATGGCGTCGCGGGTCCACAGCCGAAAGTCGGTGGCCACCTGGTCGTTGCGCGAGCGCGCCGTGTGCAGGCGGCCGGCCGGCGGGCCGATGATCTCGCGCAAGCGGGCCTCCACGTTCATGTGGATGTCCTCCAGCGCGGTCTTGAAGACGAACCGGCCCGTCTCGATCTCTTGCAGCACCTGGACGAGGCCGGCCAAGATGGCCTCGCCATCGGCCCGCGGGATCACCCCGGTGTCCATCAACATGCGGCAGTGGGCCCGCGAGCCCGCGATGTCCTGCTTGTACAGACGCTTGTCGAAGGAAATGGAGGCGTTGATCCGCTCCATGATCTCCGCCGGCCCGGCGGAGAACCGTCCACCCCACATGGCGCTGGTGCCCATGCCGCCGCCGGTCGCCGTCTTGGTGTCGTCGCCGTTCACAATCTCATCCATCAGGGAAGCCCAACCTTGACCGTGACCCGGACCCGCCGCCCGCGCGCCTTGTCCCTGGCCCTTGGGGTCATCATCCTCATTGGCTTCGCCGTTGCAAGTGTCACCGTGCTCTGGGTGATGCCGCGCCTGTCGGAGCAGGCTGCCCGGGGACCCGGTGGGGACGACCCGGCGGCCATCCTTGAGGCCGCCAGGGTGGCCGGCCCGGTGATCGAGGGCGCCACGTTCCGGGATGGCATGGGGCGGACCGTGTCGTTGACCGACTTCCGGGGACAGGTGGTGGTGTTGAACCTGTGGGCCACCTGGTGCGGCCCCTGCCTGCGCGAGATGCCCTTACTGGACCGCCTTCAGGAGGCCCTGGGCGCCGAGGGGCTGGCGGTGGTGGCCGTGTCCACGGACCGGGGGCCGGTGTCGGACCTGCGCACCTTCTTCCAGAGCCAGCGCCTCCGGCATTTGCCGCTCTATCATGACCGGGCGGGGGACCTGGCCCGGGCGCTGCGCCTGGAGGGCCTGCCGACCACCCATGTCCTGGACCGGGACGGCCGCCTGCTGGCCACCCACAAGGGGTACCTGGCGTGGGACCACCCCAGCGTGATCGCCTGGTTGCGCGGGCATCTGGCGGGCGGGTGACTTACCGGGGTTGGCTCAGGCGCACGTCCATGCCCCCAATCCGACCCCAACGCGCCAGCAGGACCACGGTCGCGATGCCGATATAGCTGCCCATCAGCACGTCCGACAGGTAGTGCACGGTCAGGAACAGGCGGCTCGCGGCCACCAGGATTCCCAGCGCCACCCAGGTGGGCCAGTGACGCGGGAACAGCACCATCAGCGCCGTCATGACCGCCCAGATCGTCTGGGAGTGACCCGACGGGAAGCTGTTGGCCGCCCAGTCGAAGGACAGCGGCGCGAATCCGTACTCCCCCTCCCGGAACAGCCAGACGGGCCGCAGCCGCCCGAACAGGGCTTTCAGGACGGTCACGAGCACGCCGCTCACCGCCAGCCCCAGCAGAACAAACACGCAGGCGCGGGCACGCGCGGTCCAGGCTATCCATGACTCGGGCCAGGTGGCGCGGGCCATGCGCCACCGCGCGAGGCTCCAGGCACTCAGCCCCGCCAGATACCAGGGCCAGCCCGACCCCAGGGCCGTGACCACCCGCCAGAAGCCCTGCCAGTCGCCCTGGACATGCGCCTTCAACGCCAGCGCCAACGGCCGGTCGATCAGCGCCATGGACAGCAGGCAGGCCAGGCCGACCCAGACGAAGGCCACCGACAGGGGAAGGCGGCGGGCCAGGGCGGCATGCCAGGGACCCCATCGGCGGGCGAGGCGATGCGCCCGGAGGCTGATGGCGGAGGCGAGTCGGGGAGGGGCGATGGGCACGGCTGGCTCTCTAACCAAAGTAATTCGTTTTTTAAGGAGCTTACGGGATGTTCTTCAAGTCACGTCTGCGCTATTCTAAGTATGGATCACGAGGGCGTCCGGTGTCGCCGCGTCGAGCGCCCGGCGCCGGCCCCAAGGGCAGGCGGGCCCCCGCCATGACGCCTCGTCCCGGCCGCGCAACACCTAACACGATGGATTGTCCCCACCAATGCCGCTGAGCCTCACGACCCCGCCGCCTCTGCCCCCCCGCCCCCGCCCCCCTGTCACCGTGCGGTCCGCGGGTGTCCCCGGGGCGGGGGCCGCGTACTGGACCGTGACCCGCGAGGGGATTCACCTGCGGCCCATGGCCGGGCGCGATGCGGGGGCGGTGCGGGATTTCCTGCAAGCCCAGTACGACGCCTTCAATGCTGTCGATAACACGGACATCGGTCACGCCACGTTCCGGGCGTTCGTTCAGGTGTCGGCCCTGCGCGCGCGCCTGGAGGATGGGCAGGTGATTCACCTGGCCGAGCGGCGGGGGCAGATCCTGGGGGTGGGCGAGATGCAGACCGACGGTTACCTGACCCTGATGTACGTGCGTGGCGATTTCCAGGGGCGCGGTCTGGGGCGTCGCCTGTTGCAGGCGGCGTTGACGCGGCTGATCGCCGTGCGCGGCGCGGTCGACTGCATTCGCGTGCGTGGCATGCCCTATGCGCGCGGCTTCTACGAACACATGGGCTTCCGCTGCCTGAGCGACGTCGTGCAAGAAGACCGTGGCATCCGCTACTACCCCTTTGCCCTGAACCTGCGGCCAACGGCCGCGCCGCCCGACCCGGAGGCATCGTCTCGCGCGGCGCCAGCCTGCGCATGGCGTGACGGGCATGATGGCTTAACCCGCCAGGGTTAGCGGCACATCTCCGAGAGCCGCTGCGATTCCGGATCAACGGTGACGATGCCCGAACCGATGTGCACGTCTGTGAACAGGTCCGGCCCCACCTGGGAGTCGATCCGCGCCAGCAGCCGGGTCTTGAGGGCAGCGGTCTCCAGATGGGTCATGTCCTCCACCGTGACCGGCTGTTCTGTCAGCGCCATCAGCACCGCCTCGTGGGCCCAGGGCGCCTTGAAGCAGGCCAGAACGCGGTGATCGGGATGCGGAACCAGGCGGATCGTGAACGCTTCGTACCGCGACCGGCGGCCTTGAAGAACCGGCAGCCACATCACGTGGAGCTGGACATAGGTGCCGGTAACCTCGTCCGCCTCGGTGCGCGGCAATACCGTTTCCTTATCCGGTCGATCCCCGGCGCCGGAAGCCCCGCCGTGGCTGTCCCCGCCACCTCCACCGCCGCCGGCGGCGAGGGCTGGGGTCAGACTGACCGGGGTTGTCAGGGCAATCCCCAGACCCAGCGCGAGCGCCAGGGCCAACCGGAAACGAGAGGCCGGTCGGCCAACGGGCCGCCCCGGTGGGAAGCCTTGGTGATGCGTCATGACAATACGCGCCCCCTCTGTTCAGAACGGACATCTCCCCATGGTTGTGACCGGTGGGTCACTTTACCATGCGGGGGTCCGACCTCGGATGACCGATCTGTAAGGGTCCATGGATCCGACGGAGGCGCTTCGCGCCCGCGGACGCGCGGGATGAAGGTTTTCAGTTTCTTAGAGCTTCATCCTGATGGCATGGAGCGACGGACGGATCTCCATCGGATGGTCCCGAATCTCTCGGATAGCACGTCATGACTGATCGTCCATCCGAATTCGGAGCCCCGGGTGACCACGACTCCGACGACCGGAGCCGGTCCCGATCCCACCAGGACCAAAGCGGGCATGAATGTTGGTTTCGCACCCAAAGAAAGGCGAGTTGCCGAGACTCGCCTGTCACGGACGGGTGTCCGGCGCGGCCCGGGGTCAGGCGGCCCAGCGGCCAACGGTTGTGTAGCGGCCGCGCACGGCACGCGGCGGGATCGCCGTGGGCGCCGACATGGCACCGGTGACCAACATGAGGTCCGGGCGCCCCCGGAACGGCGAGACCGTGGCGCGCTGGATGTCGGCATGGCGTTGTTGCGGGGCGGTCGTGGTCCAGGGGACACGCATGGTGGCGGGACGCGTGGGGCGACCGAGGGATAGCAGGCCATCGAGCAGCATACGAATGATCATGCGAATGGGTTTCCGTTTGGTACCAAGACGGCAAATTTTCTCTTTTGGGTGCCTTATGGAAACACCCTTGTGGCGCAAGTCTTTTTGGTTCGCGTAACAAGAAGAGGCGTGTGGAGACATAAACCACCACAACAGGCCACGTCCTTCTCAATAGGACGAGCGGCCGCCTACCCCACTCCTCTCTCTCATCATACGACTATATCGGTGCCGGCCAAGGCAACAAAGGTGTTTTTTCTGGTCGTCTGTTATCTCTAGTCTTTTATAAGGAACGGCCGCCAAGGTCTTGTTGTGCCGACAGAATCGTGGGGTGCGGCACCCTAGTTCGAGACTCCGGGAACACCTGTGGTCGTGGAGTGCTCGAAATGCAGCACCTCGCCCGGGTGGGCGACGCCATAGGCGGCATGGGAGGCCGCCGCCGCTTCCGCGAACCCTGTCAGGATCAGTTTCAACTTTCCCGGGTAGCTGGCCACGTCGCCGACGGCGAACACACCGGGCAGATTGGTGGCGCAGGTGGCCGGATCGACAATCACCTGATGCCTCTGCAGGTCCAACCCCCACTGGGCGATCGGTCCCAGGTCGGTGGCCAGGCCAAAGAAGGGCAAGAGGCGATCGGCTTCCAGGCGGCGGGTGCCGCCGTCCAGGTCGGCGACGATCACGGCCGACAGGGTGCCGTCGGCACCTTCCAGGGCATGCAGCTGATATGGTGTCACCAGGTCGATGCGGCCAGCCTCGGCCAGGGCATGCAGACGGGCCACGCTGTCCGGCGCGGCGCGGAACTTGGCGCGGCGATGCACCACGCTCACATGGGCCGCCACCTCGGCCAGGGACAGGGCCCAGTCCACCGCCGAGTCGCCGCCCCCGGCGATCACCACATGGCGATCACGGAAGGCATCCCGCCGCGCCACGAAGTAGAACACGCTGGTGCCCTCATAGTCCTGGAGGCCGGCCAGCGGTGGCCGGTTGGGGCCAAAGGCGCCGGCCCCGGCGGCGATCACCACCACCGGCGCCTCGATGACCGTCCCCTTGTCGGTGGTCAGGCGCCAGCGGGCGTCATCCTCCGTCCGTGCCAGGCCCTCCACCCGTTGCTCCAGATGGAAGGTGGGGGCGAAGGGCTTGGCTTGCTCCAGCAAGCGGTCGATCAGGTCCCCGCCCATGATCCGGGGAAACGCGGGCACATCGTAGATGGGCTTTTCCGGATAAAGAGCCGTGCACTGACCGCCCGGCGCGCCCAGCACGTCGACCACATGGCAGCGCAGCCGCGCCATGCCCAACTGGAAAATGGTGAACAGGCCGACGGGGCCGGCGCCGATGACAACCGCGTCGGTCTGAAGAACGGAGGGCTCGGACATCATCTGGGACTCCAGGGGCAGGCAACGGAGGGCGCGCGGCGGACACACGCGGCCCGGCGACGGCCGCTATGGCATAGCGGGGCGCCGAGGCCCTTTCAAGCCCGCCGCCAGGGCGTCGCTCGTCCATTGCCGCGCGCGACGCGGCTGGCTACAAACGGCGCCATGATCACCACGCCCTCGTTGTCCCTGTTCGCCGTCCCGCGCGCCTGGGGGTCGCCATGAACACCCGCGTCTACGATGTTGGCGACGTATCCGCCACCGGCCGTCTGGCGGCGGCCTTGGCGGCGGGGGCGCGGGCCGGAGACCTGCTGGCGCTGTGGGGCGATCTGGGCAGCGGCAAGACGGCCCTGGCGCGCGCCTTCATCCGCGCGCGCACGGGGGATCCTGACGAGGAGGTGCCCAGCCCCACCTTCACCCTGTTGCAGGTCTATGATGGGGCCGACGGTGTGCCCGTGTTCCACTATGATCTCTATCGGCTGGAGCGACCCGGCGACGTCTGGGAACTGGATCTGGAGAACGCCTTGTCGGCTGGCGTGACGCTGATCGAATGGCCGGAGCGCATGGGGCCGACGCTGCCCGCTGACCGCCTTGACGTGCGTCTGGATGCCGTGGCCGGCGATCCGACGGGGACCGCGCGCCGGCTGACCCTGACCCCGCACGGCGCCTGGACGGAGCGTATGCAGGAGATCGACGACCATGCCGCACGGTAAGCCGGCGCCCGCGCCCGCGCTCGCGATCGAGGCGGTGGATCGGGACCGCGCCCGGGCCGCGATCCTGTCCAGGGCGGGCTGGGCGTCGCACGACTACTCTCTGCTGGCTGGCGACGCCTCGTTCCGGACCTATTACCGTTTGCGCCGGGGCGGCCGCCGCGCCGTGCTGATGGACGCGCCGCCGGCCCATGAGGATACCGCGCCCTTTGTCCGGGTCGCCCACCACTTGGCGGCTCTGGGCTACTCCGCGCCCCGGATTCTGTCCGAGGACGCCGCGCACGGATTCCTGCTGCTGGAGGATCTGGGCGACGACACCTTCACGCGGATCCTGGCGGCCGGCGGCGACGAGACCGCTCTCTATACCCTGGCCGTGGACCTGCTGATCGATCTGCATCGCCGTCCGGCGGCCGAGAGTGTGCCGGCCGGCCTCGTGCCGCCCTACGACGACGCCCGCTTGCTGGACGAGGCCCGCCTGCTGACCGACTGGTACGCGCCGGCGGCTCTGGAAACGCCGCTGACGCGGTTGGCGGTGGCCGACTACGAGGCGCTCTGGCGCGCGGTCTTCCCGATCGCTCGCGCGGTGCCGGAGTCCCTCGTGTTGCGCGACTTCCATGTGGACAACCTGATGCGGCTGGAGGACCGGTCCGGGGTCGCGGCCTGTGGCCTGCTGGACTTCCAGGATGCCGTCGCCGGGCCGGTGACCTATGACCTCGTGTCGCTGCTGGAGGACGCCCGGCGCGATCTCCATCCAATCCTGGTGGCGACCATGCGGGCGCGGTACGAGACGGCTTTCCCGGCGCTCGATCCGGAGGCTTTCGCGGCGAGCTGGGCGGTGCTGGCGGCCCAACGGCATGCCAAGGTGATTGGCATCTTCACACGGTTGCATCGGCGCGATGGCAAGCCGCACTACCTGCCACACATCTCCCGTGTCTGGCGTTTGCTCGAGGCGGCGTTGTGCCATCCCGCGCTGTCCGGTCTGCGCGCCTGGTTCGACGCCCATATCCCGCCGTCGCGGAGGATCACGCCGTCATGACCTGGACCGGCCACCAGCCCGTGACGATTCCGCCTGTGGGCGATGTGCCTATCCCGCGCCGCGCGATGCTGCTGGGGGCCGGCCTGGGAACCCGGATGCGGCCGATCACCGACACGGTACCCAAGCCCCTGGTGCGCGTGCGCGGGCGCGCGCTGATCGACGTCGCGCTGGACCGGCTGGAGGAGGTGGGCGTGGAGACCTGCGTGGTCAACGTGCACCACCTGGCCGATCAGGTGCGCGCCCATGTGGCCCATCGCGGCCGCCCGCGGGTGGTCATTTCCGACGAGACCGATCGTCTGATGGAAACCGGTGGCGGTGTGCGCAGGGCCTTGCCGCTGCTGGGTGACGATCCCTTTTACGTGATCAACAGTGATGTGCTGTGGCTGAATGGGGTGATCCCGGCCCTGACCCGCCTGGCCGAGACCTGGGACGACGCCAGCATGGATGCCCTGCTGCTGGTGCTGCGGCTGGTGGGGGCCCATGGCTACGAAGGGCGCGGTGATTTCTTTGTCGATCCCCTGGGCCGGCCGCGCCGCCGCCGGTCCCACGAGATCGCGCCGTTTGTCCATGCCGGGGTGCAGATCCTGGCGCCCCGCCTTTTCGAGGACACGCCGGACGAGCCGTTCTCCCTGAATCGGCTGTATAACCAGGCCCTGGACGAGGATCGCCTGTGGGCCTTGCCCCATGATGGCGAGTGGTACCACGTGGGCACGCCCGCCGGCCTGGACTGGGCGGAACACCAGTTGGGCCAGAGCAACCCCTGCAGCGACCAGTGATGCGGGATGGCCGAGGGTATGGCGACACCACCCAGCGTCTTTACCATCGATCCGGGCCGGCCGTTTGTTGATGTGCTGGCGGTGGGCCTGCTGACCAAGTTCGGGGACGGGGGGGGAGGGGACCCCCTGCACCTGGCCGCCGTCACCGTTCTGTTGCCGACACGCCGCGCGTGCCGCGCGCTTCGCGAGGCGTTCTTGCGCCAGGCGGCGGGGCGGGCACTGTTGTTGCCGCGCATGCTGCCGCTGGGCGATGTGGACGAGGACGCGTTGGTTCTGGAGGCGGGGTCCGGCGCCGACACCGGACTGGGCGAGGCGGCCGCGCTGGCGGATCTGCCGCCGGCGATTCCCGATCTGCGTCGGCGGCTGCTGCTGGCCCGCCTGATCGCCGCCCGTCCGCCGGAGCCCGACGACCGCCCGCCTACGCCGGAGCAGGCCGCGCGGCTGGCGGCGGAGCTGGCCCGGCTACTGGATCAGGTGCGGACGGAGCGGCTGTCCCTGGAGGCGCTCGCCGGGCTGGCGCCGGAGGCCTTCGCGGCGCACTGGCAGATCACGGTGCGTTTTTTGTCGGTGCTGTCGGAGGCTTGGCCCGGGGTGCTGGAGGCCGAGGGCTGTCTTGACCCCGCCCATCGCCGCGACCGGCTGATGACCGCTCAGGCCGACCGGTGGACCGAGACGCCGCCGCCCGGGCCGGTGATCGCCGCGGGCTCCACGGGGTCAATTCCGGCCACGGCCGAGGTGCTGGCGGTGGTCGCGCGCCTGCCCCGGGGTGCTGTGGTGCTGCCGGGTCTGGACCGCTCCATGGACGAGGCCAGTTGGGCGGCGCTGGAGCCATCCCATCCCCAGTATGGCCTGCGCCGGCTGCTCGCGCGCCTGAGCGTGGACCGCGGCGCTGTCGTCGACTGGCACACGCCCGACCCGGCCGTGACACCAGGGCGGGCGGAGGCCACCCAAGCCCGCCGTGCCCTGATCACCGAGGCCATGCGCCCGGCGGCCACCACCCATGCCTGGCGCGACGCGGCGGCGGTGCCGGCCGTCGCGCTTCACGGTGTCACGCGGGTGACATGCGCCGATTCCCGCGAGGAAGCCGAGGCCATCGCCCTGATGATGCGCGAGACCCTGGAGCACCCCGGCCGCACCGCCGCCCTGGTCACGCTGGAACGCGACCTGGCGCGGCGGGTGGCGGCCAGCCTGGGGCGCTGGGGTCTCACCGTGGACGACTCCGCCGGCCAGCCCCTGGCGGTCACCGTGCCGGGTGTCTTTCTGAGGTTGCTGGCGCGGGCCGTTGCCGAGGACCTGGCGCCGGGACCGCTGCTGGACCTGCTGCGACATCCCCTGGCGGCGGGGGGCGAGGACGTGGCCCGGTTCCGCGACCTGGGGCGGATCCTGGAACGTCGGCTACTGCGTGGGCCGCGCCCGCCGCCCGGGATCAAGGGGTTGCGCCGGGTGGCCAGCGCCCGCGAGGTCCCCGAAGGCGGGGCTCTGACGAGGTTCTTGGATCGCCTGGAGCGCATTCTCGGACCTGTCCTGGCAATGATGGCAGGTCCCGACGTGCCGTTGCGGGCCCTGGTGGAAACGCATATGGCCTGCGCAGAGGCTCTGGCCGCCAGCCGCGACGAGCCCGGTCCGCTGCGCCTCTGGGCCGGACCGGCCGGCGAGGCCGTCGCCCTGTTCGCGGCTGACCTGACGGCGGCGGCCGATGGCTTGCCACCCATCGCGCCGCGCCACTACCCGGGGCTGCTCGATGCCTTGATGGTCGGTCGGGTGGTGCGCCCGCCACAGGGCGGGCATCCGCGCCTGTTCATCCTGGGGCCGCTGGAGGCCCGCGCCTGGCAGGCGGATCACATGATCCTGGGCGGCCTCAACGAAGGCTCCTGGCCGCCGGCCGTGGCCGCCGACCCCTGGATGAGCCGGCCCATGCGCGCCGCGTTCGGCCTGCCACCGCCCGAGCAGCGCGTTGGCCTGTCGGCCCACGATTTCGTTCAAGCGTTCTGCGCCCCCCGGGTGACACTGACGCGCGCGGAGCGGGTGGAGGGCGCGCCGACGGTGCCCTCCCGCTGGTTGCTGCGGCTCGATGCGGCCACGGAGGCCCTTGGGATGCGCGACGCCTGGCGGACGGCGGCGGGGCGGGGGGTGCCCTGGCTGGCCCTGGGCGCGCGTCTGCGGGCGGTGGATGCCGTCGCGCCGCTGCCGCCGCCGGCACCCACTCCGCCCGTGGCGGCGCGCCCCGACCGCCTGTCGGTCACCCGCATCGAGACCTGGATGCGCGACCCCTACGCCATCTACGCGCAGTATGTCCTGAGGCTGGAGGCCCTGGAGGACCTGGACAGGATGCTCGGGCCGCAAGACTTTGGGACCCTGCTTCACGATGCCCTGGAGCGTTTCCGGCGCGCCTGGCCCGAGGACCTGCCGGCCGACGCCGACGCCGAACTCCTCCGCATCGGGCGGGCGGTCTTCGCGGCGCACATGGACAACGCGGTCGTGGCCGCCTTCTGGTGGCCGCGCTTCGAGCGCACCGCCCGCTGGGTCATCGATCAGGAGCGCGCGCGCGCCGAGCGGCTTCGCCGGGTGCATGTTGAGGTGACGGGCGAGATGCCGCTCACGGGTGTCGCCCGGCCCTTCACCCTGACCGCGCGCGCCGACCGGATCGAGGAAAACCGCGACGGGTCTCTGGTTATCGTCGATCACAAGACCGGCCTTCTGGCGTCGAAGAAGGAGGTGGCGGCCGGCTACGCCCCCCAGTTGCCCCTGGAGGCCGCCATGATCGCCGCCGGTGCCTTCGCCGGCCTGCCGACGAGGGTGCCGGTGACGGGACTGGAGTACTGGCGCCTGAGCGGCCGGCGCGACAAGGCCGGCGAGGTTCGGTCCGTGGCGGACGACCCCGAGGATCTGGCCGCCCGGGCCCTGGAGGGACTGACGGCGTTGGTGACTCTCTATGCCCGGCCGGAGACGCCCTACCCGGCCCGCCCGGTGCCGGACAAGGCGCCCCGGTATTCGGACTACGCGCATCTGGCCCGGGCGCGGGAGTGGTCGACCGCCGGCGAGGAGGGGGAATGACAGCGCTGTTTGCTCGCCTGGGCACGTCCGTAGGGTGCGCTCGGGCGTCGCGTGGCGGCGCCCAGCGCACCGCGTCCGAGACCATTGGTGGGCTGCGCCTGCGGCGTGAGCCCACCCTACGGCGAGGCGGTATCGCGGCCGGCGAGGAGGGGGAATGACGGACGCCTCGGCTTCGCTCCGCGGCCCGCTGGACCCGGTCGCCCTGGCGGCGCGGGAGCAGCGTCGCGCCGCCGATCCGCGCGTGTCCGCCTGGGTCGCGGCCAGCGCTGGATCAGGCAAGACAAAGGTGCTGACCGACCGGGTGCTCAACCTTCTGCTGGAGGACACGCCGCCCGAGCGCATCCTGTGCCTGACCTTCACCAAGGCCGCCGCCGCCGAGATGGCCAACCGGGTCGCCACCCGTCTGGCGGGCTGGGCGGTGGCCGACGACGCCGCGCTGGCGCGGGCCTTGACCGATCTCGCGGGTCATGCGCCGTCGCCCGAGCGCATGGCCCTGGCCCGGCGCCTGTTCGCCCGCGTGCTGGACACGCCGGGCGGCATGCGCATTCAGACCATTCATGCCTTCTGTCAGTCGGTGCTGCGGCGCTTCCCCCTGGAGGCCGGCCTGTCACCGGGCTTCCAGGTGATGGATGACCGGACCGCGAACGAGGCCGCCGAG
>JANQGN010000098.1 GCA_028277295.1 Rhodospira sp. | reverse complement strand
TGTGCATACGTACGCCCGTGATAGCGTTTCGTATTCTTGACTGGAGGGCCGCCGGATCATGGACCTGACCACCCTCGCCGCCACCGGTCTCATCGCCGTATTCCTCTCCGCCATGCTGGCCGCCGACCCGGTGGTGATGCGGTCGTTCTCGGTCCCCGCCGAGATCGAGGACGCGGGTTACTCCGATAGATTGATAGCCACGCTCCTGCGGGAGCGGATCCGCCACATTGCCCGAACGGCCGACACCGCGCGCGGCGAAAAGCTCAGTACCTATGCCACGGGCCGAACGGCCCTCGAAACCTTGGCCGAACAGTTCAACCTGGATAAGGTTGTCAACGCGTTCCAGGAGTACTTCGAGCTTCACCGGTACAGTCTGTCTGGCTACGTGGCGAAGACACCGAACGGCCTGAGATTTGACTTGCAGGCCGACAGCGCCTTGGGGGACCGGTTCACGGTGGCGGTCAATGGCCAGGGCGACGGGGATATGGATGCGCTCATCAACGAGATGGCCGAGCGTTTCGTGGCCCGGGCCGATCCCTACGTGTTGGCGCTCTATTACTTTCGGGTGGAATACGAAAACGCCTCGTTCGACCGGGCTATTCCCATGCTTCGGCATTGTGTCCAGGTGCTGCCGGTTGAACTGAAGAAATGGCCGATTCTTGTCTGGGGCCAGGCGCTGGCGCGGACGGGCGCCCACAACGACGCCATCGCCAAGTACCAGGAGGCCCTGGAACTGGACCCGGACTTCGGCTTCGCCCTTAGAAGCTGGGGCGTCTCCCTGTGGGAGCAGGATCGACGCGACGCGGCCTTGGACAAAATGCGGGCGGCCGTCGCCGTGCCGACCGTGTTCCCCGACCTGTTCGACATCCTGGGCGACAGGTTGGTGGAGGCCGGCGCCGACACCGAAGCCCGAGACGTCTACGTCGCTGGCCTTACACGATTCCCGGATCATCCCGGGCTGCTTTTCTCCCTGGGCCGACTGTACCTGCGCTACGAACAGTATGATCCGGCTGTCGACCTGCTCGGAGATGCCTTGCTGGCCGCTCCCGACAACCAAACCATTCAAAACCAACTCAATGAGGCGATGATCCGGCAAGCGGCGGCCCGACACCAGGCCGGAGCGCATGACCACGCCCTGCCCGGGACTCACTAGAGCAAATCCCGAGCGATCTGGCACAGATCGCCCTGGACGACCTTTTAGGGACGATTTGCTTCAATATCAGAGCGTTAGAGCATGGTGGGTGAGTCCAGAATCACGCACCATGCTCTAGGGCCTCATATCGGGGATACCGTTCCGCCATCACAAGCCGCACCACCAAGTCCAAGGGAGACCGGAGCGATGACGCGCGTGTTGCTTCTTGCCGCCGCCTGTTTGGGCGGCGCCTGGGGCCTGACCCCCTCAACCGCTCAGGCGGACTCGGACCTGACGCTGAACACCGTCCTGGAAGGCACCGGAGCGGCCTGTCTGGTCGGCGGATCGGCGGCGGGCGCCGTTGTGGCCGCCGGTGGCCCCGCCCTGGCCCTGCCGATCGCCACCGCCGCCACCGTGGCGCCAGCGCCAGCGGCGGCGGCCGTGGTCGCATCGGGCCTGCTGGGCTGCGGCCTGGGCGCATCCGCAGCCGTGATCTATTACGGCGCCAACTGGACCTACGGCACCTTTTTCACCGGCCCCAAGTACCCGCTGCTGTACCCCCCGCCAAGGACGACCGTCGCCGCGCCGGCGCCCTCCGCCGAACCGTCCATCAAACCGGCCGACTGAGCAGGCCAGATTTGCTCTAGGGCATGGTGCGTGATTTCTGAATCACTCAACATACCCTAACGATTTGTTTTTCAAGCAAATCGTCGTCGCGATCCGTTCCGGATCGCTCTGGATTTGCTCTAGCGGGCCAAGGCGATCAACGCCTGCGGACTGACCGACGTCTCGCCGACGAAGGGATAGGCCAGATGCAGGACGACAATCAAATGCAGCACGAGGAAGGCGGATAGAAGGCTGGACATCAGCCCTTGCACGACAATGTTTGGCGAGCCGAAAAACCACGGGAAGATCACCGCCAGGCCGGTGCCGACGAGGGTGATCAGCCACACCATGGCGATCAGACTGCGTGATACGGTGGTCAGGCGGAAGCTGCGCAACTCGCCGATTTCACGCACCCACTCGACCGTGTTCTGCTGAAGCGTTTCCTGACGCGGCGTGACAGGGTCGGCCAGCACGAAGGCATTGCTAAGCTCCTTGAGACGCGCGTTGACCTCGAAGCTCGGCACCCCAAAGCTCATGGTGGCCCATTCCCGTTCGACCACCGCCCGGGCATAGTCGCGCACGGCTGCCTTCATCTGCGTTCGCAAGGTGGTCTGCTCGGGCCGGTCGTAGGCGTCGGCCGCGCGCGACAGGGCCTCCAGGGTGGCCGCCTCGCGCTGCACCGAGGTCTGCGCGTTGGTGAAATGGTCGAAGGCACCAATCAGCGCCAGGCCCAGGCTGACGGCATAGACCTCGGCGATAAACTGAAACTTGGCCGCCCCGACGCGGTTGTTCCCTTGCAACTGGTCCACCGTGTACAGGCTGTTGGTCACCCAGGTGCCGATGATCGACACCAGGACGGCCGCGCCCACGGTCAGGGGCAGAATGACCGTGAGAGGAAGCTGGGCCAGTTGCAGACCGAGATCATAGGTCATGATGGCGGGTGGTCCCGTGTGGACGGACATGGGCGACAGCGGGATAGGTCGGCCGGCCAAGCCAGCGGGCGCCCCGCATGCGGTTTAGCATGGACGGTCGGGGCTCGGAAACCGCCCGACCACGGCGCCTTTGGGAACGACAGAGCCCTCACCGGGCCAGCCCGATCAGGGCCGCCGGACTGATGGCGGTGTCACCGGAAAACGGATAAGCCAGATGCAGAGCGACGATAAGATGAGACACCACCAGCAGTGACAGCAGGGCTGACATGGTCACGCGCACCAGCGCGCCGCGGGGCACCTCCATGAACCACGGGAGAACCGCGGCGATGGCCAAGCCCGCCAAACTGACCGCCCAGATCATGGCCGACAGACTGCGCGACACGGTGGTCAAGCGAAACCGGCGTAGCTCGCCAACCTCGCGCACCCAGTTCACCACGTTCTGATGCAGGACCCGTTGGCGCGCCGTCACCGGCTCCACCAGCAAGAAGGCCTCAGCCAGGTCGTTCAGGCGCAACCCCACATGCGGGCTTTCGCGGCCGGCGGCACCCGACGTCCACTCCTGCTCCACCACAGCCCGGGCATAAGCCCGGATCGTCGCCCGCATCCGCGTCCGATCGGTTGTCTGCGCCGGCAGATCAAACGCCGCCGCGGTGCGGTCCAGGGTCTCCAGCGTGGCCGCCTCGCGCTGCACGGCGGTCTGGGCGGCGGTGAAGTGGCTGAACGCCCCGATCAGCACCAAAGCCAGCGAGACGGAATAGATCACGGCCGTCACATCGGACAGGATCGCTCCGACCAAGACGTTCTCTTGCAAAGCCTCGGGAGAGATCAACCGTCCGACACTCCAGGTACCCAGCGCCGCGAACAGAACCGACAGCAGGACAGCGGCCGGGACCATGACCTCCAGCGGCATCTGGGCCAGCAGCAGACCCGGATCGACGTTCATGCGACCCTCATCCAGCGCGGTTCCCGTTGGCGACAGCCGGCCAGGACATCCCCGCACCCAGGGCGCCCGACGCGGCCGGACTTTAGCATGGGTCGGAGATGGACGCGAGGCAGCCCCCGCCTCGCCAGCAGGTCTCGTCATGGCTTGGCGCTTTTCAGGACCGAGACCGATGGCCGGGACAGTGCCGGTTCAACGCTGACGCGAGAAGCACGCCAGGGCCGCGAAGCGGACTCCTTCCCAGTCATGGAGCTATCGTATTTACACGTCTTTTACCGCCGGGCCGGTGAACGCGGCCTCGTCGGAAAAGTGACCCGTCATTGCGAGCCCGCATCTCCTGATGCGGGCGACGCAATCCAGGGCAGAGGACAGTGTCCTTTGCCCTGGATTGCCCCCGGTTTGAGTATTTGGGTCGCTTCGCTTCTTGCAATGACGAGGTGAAGAGGCGTTGTGTGAATCGGATAGCCCATAAATGGGAGAGGTTGGGAGGGGGATCGGCTGAAGAGAGACCTGTGCGCGGATGAGGCTTGCCGCAAACCAGGCCATAACGGCGTTCCATGTGCCGAAGATCGTCTCGATCCGCGCCCGCAACCGGTGGATGGCCTGGGTCCAGGGGTGGAGACGCGCTCGTGTCCCTTTCTCGTCGCGGCCCCGCAGGCCCGTGGCGGCAGTCCTGGGCGTTCCGCCGTTCCCATGGACCGCTTCGCCGAAGTGCTCGCCTCGGTAGGCGCTGTCCGCGAACCCGCCCGCGAACCCTACCCGCGCAGAGGCTTTATAACACCTCCTTTATATCCCTAGTATAGTTCCGGGTTTCTCCAACCCCCGGCGAATGGCGTATGACCTTTTTCATCATGGTCAACCTGCGCCCGGCTGACTACGGTGCTGTGAGATCATGGCTCGTTCGTTCATTTGCCGGGCACCACACGTTACCATATTCTCGACTCACGGCGAGCCCACGGCAGTGGGACTGGCCTGGAGCCCAAGACGCCCATGACCCTCGATCCGATCTCGCGCTCCGCCCGCATCCTGGTCGTGGATGACGAGCCAGCGAACGTGACGCTGCTCAATGCCGTGCTGACCGGCGCTGGCTATACAGCCGTGCGGTGCTGCACCGACCCCAGGGAGGCCGTTCGCCTCCACCAGGATAACCGGTTCGATCTGATCCTGCTCGACATTCGCATGCCGGGCATGGATGGCTTCGCCGTCATGGAGCGCCTGGCACCCCTGCACAAGGACGATTTCCTGCCGGTCATCGTGCTGACCGCCCAGGACGACCGCGAAACCCGCCGCAGGGCCTTGTCGCTGGGGGCACGCGACTTTGTCACCAAACCATTTTCCATGGATGAGGTGCTTCTCCGCGTGCGCAATGAACTGGAGGTGCGCGCCCTGCATCAGTCCCTGGAAGAGCGGGTTCGGGCCCGGACCCAGGAACTGCTCCAAACCCAGCACGAGGTGCTGCGGCGCCTGGGCCGCGCCGGCGAGTACCGGGACAACGAAACCGGCACTCACGTGATGCGCATGGCGCACAGTTGCCGGTTGCTGGCGCTGGCCGCCGGGCTGGGCAAGACGCATGCCGAGAACATCTTCCAGGCCAGCCAGATGCATGACATCGGCAAGATCGGTATCCCGGATTCCGTTCTGCTGAAGCCTGGCCGGCTGGAGGCCGATGAATGGGAAATCATGAAGCGTCATGTCGCCATCAGCGGCGAAATCCTGTCCAACCCGACCTCGGAACTGCTCAAGCTGGCCAGGGTCATTGCGCTGACCCATCACGAGAAATACGATGGCTCAGGCTACCCCAAGGGCCTCGCGGGCGACGAGATCCCCATCGAGGGGCGGATCGCCGCCATCTGCGACGTCTTCGATGCCCTGACATCCGAGCGGCCGTACAAATCGGCCTGGACCGTCGACGAGGCCATGACCTTTCTGCGCACCAATGCCGGCATCATGCATGACCCGCGCCTGGTGACCCTCTTCGAGGGCATCCTGCCCAAGGTGGTGGCCCTGCGCGAACGCTTCGCGGACTGATCCCATGGCGGCCGACCCGCCCGTCACGGCCGCCGCGCCAGCCGATGCCGCCGCCCTTGAAGAAACGGGCGTCGCGGCGCGCGCGACCCGGTTGACGGCGGCGCGGATCACCCAGCCGCTGCGCCTGGTGACCTGGAACGTCAATTCCCTGCGCCGGCGGCTCGATCAGGTGCAAAGGCTGCTGGAGGACAGAGCGCCGGACGTCGTCTGTCTGCAAGAGACCAAGGTGCCGGACGACCGCTTTCCGGGCGCGGCGCTCGCGGCGGCCGGCTATCCCCATCAGGCCGTGCACGGCATGCCTGGATACAACGGCGTGGCCATCCTCTCGCGCTGGCCCCTGTCGGATGTGCGCATTCAGGCCGTGCGCGGACAGGCTGATGCCCGGCTGATCCTGGCATGGCTGCCGGCGTTCCAGGTGGACGTGCACTGCCTTTACGTGCCCGCAGGCGGCGATGTGCCCGACCCGGAGACCAATCCGCGTTTCGCCGACAAGCTGGCATTCCTGGACGACCTGGCCGAGTGGTACGCGGGCTGGTTTGGCCGCATCGATCGCATTGTCCTGTGCGGCGACCTGAACGTGGCGCCGCTGGTGCACGACGTCTGGGATCACAAACGGCTATCGCGCGTCGTCACACACACGCCCGTCGAGATAGCGCGCCTGAGCCGGCTGCGCTCCAGCCTTCTCTGGGTGGATGCCGTGCGTGATCTCGCCGACCCCGAGGCCCCGGTGTTCACCTGGTGGAGCTACCGCACCCCAGACTGGCGGGTGAACAACAAGGGCCGCCGGCTTGATCATGTCTGGGTGACGCCGCCCCTGGCGCCGGCCCTGGCCGGCTTCGAGGTGTTGTCCGAGACCCGCGACTGGCTGCCGCCGTCGGACCATGCGCCGGTTCTGGTCACGCTGGACCTGGCGCGGGCCGGCGCCGCATAAAGCGAGAGCCCTGCCGACACACTCACTTTGCATTGAACTGATCCAGCAAGTCGGCGATGTGCTGTCCGTCCGGCTGTCCCAGCGCCCGATGCGCCAACTGGGTCGCCGCGCCCAGATCGATTCGCCGCACCCGCTGCTTGACCGCCGGCAGCGCATAGGCGGCCATCGACAGCTCGCGCAAACCAAGCCCCACCAGCAGGGCCGTCAGGCGCGGTTCCCCGGCCATCTCGCCACAGACCGAAACCGGGATCCCGGCCGCCTGCGCGGACCCCGTGGCAAAGTGGATGAGCCGCAATACCGCCGGGTGAAGCGGATCATACAAATGCGCCACGGACTCGTCGGTGCGGTCGATGGCCAGGGCATACTGGGTCAGGTCGTTGGTGCCGATGGCGAAAAAGTCGGCGCCGCGGGCCAGGGCATCGGCCGACAGCGCCGCCGCCGGAACCTCGATCATCACCCCCAAGGGCGGCATGGAGTCGGGCAGAGGCCGCCCGGCGCGGCGGAAGGCCTCCACCACCTCGGTCAGCACCGCCCGGGCCGCCGTGAGTTCGCCCACCGTGCAGACCATGGGCAGCAGGATGCGGACCGGACCCAGCACGCCCGCCCTCAGGATCGCCGCGAACTGGATGCGCAACAGGTCCTGCCGCGTCAGGGACAGGCGCACCGCCCGCAACCCGAGCGCCGGGTTGGCGCTGGGCTTGATGTTCAAGGCGTCGCCCAGTTTTTCGCCGCCCAGGTCAAGGGTGCGGATCGTGACCGGCCGTCCGTCCATGTGCCGCACCAGGTCACAGAAGGCGTTGGCCTGCTCGTCCTCGCCGGGCAGCGAGTCGCGATTCATGAACAGGAACTCGGATCGCACCAGGCCGATTCCCTCGGCTCCGGATTGCAGCACCGAGTCCACCTCGGACGGCAGTTCCACATTGGCCTGCAGGTGCACGGCCGTTCCATCGCGGCTGATGGAGGGCACCGTACGCAAGCGTTGCAGGTTGCGGCGTCCCCGCAGAAAGGCGGCGCGGCGCCCCCGGTAGCGGGCCAGGGTCTCGTCGTCGGGGTTGAGGATCACGATCCCTTCGGCGCCATCCACAACCACCGCGTCGCCAGCGCGGGCGTGGTCCATCACGGCCCCGACGGCCACCACCGCCGGCAATCCCAGCGATCGGGCCATGATGGCCGTGTGGCTCTCGCGCGCCCCCAGGGCGGTGACCAACCCGCCGACGATGCGGGGATTCAGCAGCGCTGTATCGGCGGGGCTCAGTTCCTCGGCAACAATGACCGTGCCCCGGGGCAAACCGGACAGGCCCTGCGGGCCTGGCCGCCGGGTCAGGTTGCGAATCAGGCGCCGTCCGACCTCGCGGATATCGCCGGCACGCGCGGCGAGATAGTCGTCCTCCATGGCCGAAAAGGCGGCGATGAGGTCGGCCATCTCGGCACGCACGGCGGCCTCGGCGTTAACCCGCTGCTCGACAATGCGCTGGTCGACACCGCGCAGCAACCTAGAGCCCCGGAGCATCCGCTCATACGCGTCCAGGATGCAACTCAGTTCCTCGCCGGCCGCGCCGGGCAAGTCGCGCGCCCGATTGCCCAGCGCGCGCAACTGGTTGGTCGCCCTGTCGGCGGCAGCGGCGAAACGCAGGCGCTCGTGCTCGACCAAGCCGCTGTGAATGCGATATTCGGGAATCGGCGCGAGGCCCATGTCATGGAGATAAACGACGCCGATCCCCACGCCAGCACCGACCGCCACGCCGCGCAGCCACACCATGCCCCGCCGCGGCGGTTCGTCGCCCCCATCGCCCGTGGCGGCGTCACCGGTGGCGGGCGTGTCCGCCACCGCGGCCCGGTCCCCCGGACCCGCCGCGGTCTTGCGTGTCCTAGCTCTCATCGAACCCTGCCGCGACCAGAGTCGTCAGCGCGACCAGGGCGTCCCGCGCCTGGCGGCCGTCGCAAACGATCCGGATACACGATCCCTGACCGGCGGCCAGCATCATCAGGCCCATGATGGAGTGACCAGATACCTCTTGGCCACGACTGAACACCGAGACGGTGGCGTCGAACACCTCGGCCGTGCGCACGAACCGCGCGGCCGCGCGCGCATGCAGGCCGCGCTGGTTGATGATATCGCAGGTGGCCATGACCGGCACCCCGTCACCCTCGGGCTGCTCGCCGCTCCCACGGGCGATCCCTGGCCCAGGGACCTCTGCGTTGGTGCGGTTCCCCGGCACCCGTGCCCGGCCCGGTCCCGCCTGCCCCGGATCCTCGCCCACCACCTACTCCTGGGTCAGAAGCCGGGACGCAACGTTAATGTACTTGCGCCCCGCCAATTGCGCGCTGGTGACCGCCTCGGCCAAGGGCTCGGTGGTTCGCACCGAGGCCAGCTTGATCAGCATGGGAAGGTTGACGCCG
>JANQGN010000076.1 GCA_028277295.1 Rhodospira sp. | reverse complement strand
GGTGATCGGCGTGCGCGGCGAGGTCTTGCGATCCTGCCGGGCATACCCAAAATAGGGGATCACGGCCGTGATGCGCCGGGCGGAGCTGCGCCGCAGGGCGTCCAGCGTGACCAGCAGTTCCATCAGATTGTCGTTGGCCGGGTAGGACGTGGGCTGGAGGACGAAGGCATCCTCGCCGCGCACGTTCTCGTGAATTTCGACGAAGACCTCCATGTCGGAAAAGCGGCGGACGGAGGCATCCGTGAGTTGAATGTTCAGGTAGGCGGCGATGGCTTCGGACAGCGGACGGTTGCCGTTGCAGGCCACGAGTTTCATGGGCCGGGGTCCCCACGGGCGAGAAGGCGGTGGCGAAATGAAGCCGGGCGATTGGGCCTCGGCACGGCGCTGATCCCGGACGAGCACGCCCGATGGCAAGACCGCGCGCCGCCGTCATCCCCCCGGCGTCGGGCGCGCGGACTATAGCAATGGGGTCACGGACCCACAACACGACAGTCACGGCTTTGTCATGCGGAAAGGCCCCGGCGGGGTCCCTTTCCGTGACGGCATCGCGCGCAATTCGAGCGACTCCGCATGCAGAAAAGCCATGGCGCGCGGATCACCGCACCAGGGCGTTGATGTCCTTGAAGCTGGGATGCGCCTTGCCGCCCAGCCATTCGAACAGCGCCATCTCGGTGGTGACCGGATGACAGCCGGCCGCCGACAGCCGTGTCAGGGCCGCCGCCTCGCTCTCGGGGCGGCGGGAGCCGCAGGCGTCGGTGACCACGAACACCTCGACTCCGGCGGCGCGCAGGCCCAGGGCCGTCTGCAGGACGCAGATATGGGCCTCGGTGCCGCAGATCACCGCCTGCGACCGGTCCAGCGCCCGCCAGCGCTCGCGGAAGGGCGCCTCGTCCCAGGCGCCGAAGCGGGTCTTCTCGATCACCGCGCCCTCGGGCAGCAGCTCGCGCAGGTCGATCATGGTCGGCCCCAGCCCCTTCGGGTATTGCTCGGTGCACAGCACCGGCACCTCCAGCAGCGCCGCCCCCTTCAACAACCGCGCGCCGTTGAACAGCACCCGGCGGGGGTCATCCATCACCGGGCACAGGCGTTCCTGGACGTCGATCACGATCAGGGCGGAGGTCTCGGCGCGCATCAGCATGGGGCGGGCTCCTGAGGGGGAGAGGGAGCGTCTACCCTGGC
This sequence comes from Rhodospira sp., assembly GCA_028277295.1. Taxonomy (GTDB): domain Bacteria; phylum Pseudomonadota; class Alphaproteobacteria; order Rhodospirillales; family Rhodospirillaceae; genus Rhodospira. The sequence goes on along the minus strand of JANQGN010000076.1, from coordinate 9,434 downwards.
GCGACGGGCGGCGGCGCGCAACACTGGCCTCGGTCGGTCCGGCGTGCGACAAGACCGGCCAGTCCGTTCCCTTCAGCCGAGCGCGATCCCATGTCTCCCGCCACGTCGTCCCCGGTCACCGTCCGCTTCGCCCCCAGTCCCACAGGCCTGCTGCATGTGGGCAACGCCCGCACCGCTCTGGTCAACGCGCTGTTCGCGCGCCGTGCCGGGGGGGCTGTCCTGCTGCGCTTCGACGACACCGACGCAGAGCGGTCCCGCCGCGACTACGTGGAGGCCATTCGCCAGGATCTGGCCTGGCTGGGGGTGACCTGGGACGCGGAGGCGTTCCAGTCCGCCCGCGCCGACCGCTATGCCGGGATCGTCGACCGCCTGAAGGCCGAGGGGCGCCTATACGCCTGCTACGAAACCCCCGAGGAGCTGGAGTACAAGCGCCGCCGCCAGCGTGCCCAGGGCCGGCCGCCGATCTACGACCGGGCCGGGCTGGCGCTGACCGGGGACGATCGCGCCCGGCTGGAGGCCGAGGGCCGCCGCCCCCACTGGCGCCTGAAACTGGATCCCGAGGATATCCGCTGGGACGACCTGGTGCGCGGCCCCTGCCATTACGACGCCGCCCACCTGTCCGATCCGGTGCTGGTGCGGGCGGACGGGACGCTGCTCTATACCCTGCCGTCCGTGGTGGACGACATGGACATGGGCATCTCCCACGTGATCCGGGGCGAGGATCACGTGGTCAACACGGCGGTGCAGATCCAGCTGTGCCGGCTGCTGGATGGCACGCCGCCCGTGCATGCCCACCTGTCTCTATTGACCGATGCCGGCGGCGGTGGCCTGTCCAAGCGGCTGGGTAGCCTGTCCCTGGCCGACCTGCGCGACGACGGCCTGGAGCCCCTGGCGGTGGCCGCCCTGCTGGCGCGCCTGGGCACCTCGGACGACGTGGCGCCCGTGGCCTCCATGGCGGCGCTGGAGGCGTCCTTCGACATCACCCACTTCGGCCGCGCCACGCCCAAGTTCGACCCGGCCGATCTCACCCGCCTCAACGCCCGGCTGCTGCATGGCATGGACCACGCCGCCGCCCGGCCGCGCCTGAAGGCGCTGCGCGCCGACGGCGGCCCGGCGTTCTGGGCCGCGGTGCGCGGCAACCTGGACCGCCTGGCCGACGCCGCCGAGTGGCATGCGGTGGCGTTCGGCGATATCGTGCCCCGGTGCGAGGCCCCCGAGGATGCCGCCTTCCTGCGGACCGCCCGCGAGGCCCTGCCCGAGGAGCCCTGGGACGCCGACACCTGGGGCGTCTGGACCGGGGCGCTGAAGGCGGCCACCGGGCGTAAGGGCAAGGGGCTGTTCATGCCTCTGCGGCTGGCGCTCACTGGGCAGACGCGCGGCCCCGACCTGGCCGCCCTGCTGCCGCTGATCGGCCGGGCGCGGGCGCTGGACCGCCTCGACCGGGCGGCGGTGGGGGGCGATGGCCATGCGTCCGCGCCGGCTATCACCTGACGGAGGGTCCGCGCCATGAAGACCGCGGAGGCGTTCCCTGGCCTGGTGATTCTCGATCATCCGCTGATCCAGCATAAGCTGAGCTTGATGCGGCGCGCCGATACCTCCACCCGGACGTTCCGCGATCTGCTCAAGGAGATTTCGTTGCTCATGGGTTACGAAATCACCCGCGACCTGCCACTGGAGTATGGCCCGATCCAGACCCCGGTGGCGCCCATGCCCGACGCGCCGATGATCGCCGGCAAGAAGGTGGCGGTGGTGCCGATCCTGCGCGCCGGGACCGGCATGGCCGATGGCCTGTTGGAGTTGATGCCGTCGGCGCGTCTGGGGCATATCGGGCTTTACCGCGATCCGGGGACTCATCGACCGGTCGAGTACCTGGTCAAGCTGCCACCGGTCGAGGGGCGCCTGTTCCTGGTGACCGACCCCATGCTGGCCACCGGACACTCGACGGCGCACGCGCTGGGCGTGCTGAACCGCAATGGCGTACCGGACAGCCGGATCCGGGTGATGGTCCTGGTGGCCGCCCCCGAGGGCGTTCGCGTCGTCCAGGAGTCCCATCCCACGGTGCCCGTGTTCACGGCGGCGCTGGACGAACGCCTGAACGAGCACGCCTATATTGTCCCCGGCCTGGGGGACGCGGGAGACCGGCTGTTCGGGACGAAGTGAGCACATCTGGGAACCGGGAACCGGCGCGGGATGCGCCAGGAGGCCCCCATGCGCACCGGAAACCTGTTCCAGGACGCCGCGCCGCCCGCCGACGGCGAGCGCTTCGAGAGCCTGCTGAAACGCGGCGGCCTGCATATCGAGCGCATCGTCAGCAGCCCCCGGCCCGAGGACGGGCTCTACGACCAGCCGCATGATGAATGGGTCTGCCTGCTTCAGGGATCGGCCGCGCTGTGGGTGGACGGCGAGACCGTGACCCTGGAGGCCGGCGATACCCTGTTGCTTCCCGCGCATACACCCCACCGGGTGACCCGCACCTCGGCCGATCCACCCTGCCTGTGGCTGGCGGTGCATTGGGGCCCGGCGGCGACGGGCGCGTAACAGGCCCTAAAGCGTTCCCTGAAGATGCTGCAAGGTCGTCACCGTGGCCCCGACCATGCCGGCGCACAGGCCGAATATGGCGATGACGGTGCCGATGACGAAGCCCTTGCCGGGTTTTTCGGCAAGCTGCGCGCACACTCTGTCGAGCGTGGCGCTGATGTCGGCCATCTGCGCCTTGATCTCATCGAGATCCCGGCGGACATAGGTGAACTCGGTCTCCAGGCGGGTGACGCGTGTTTCCATCTCGCCTCCGTCGAGTCCGCCGCCGCCTCCGCCCTTGCCATCCGGCGCGGCCGGCGGTCGCCTGGACAGGCTATCGTGAAATATCTTACCCACGCATCGCCTCCGCAACAACCAGCGTCAAACGCGGCAATGCCCTATATACGAGATGATTCGCCAGGCCACACGTATTTTGAGGCGGCGTGTCGGGCCATGGGGGACCACCCCCGCCCGTCGACTCCGCGAAGGCCAACATGAGAACGGCTGGCCATGGGGCGCGGCGGTTGCGGTGAACGGCCCGGGGCGGTAAGACCGAGGCCGGATCACGCGCCCATGGGACTCCGCCGCCGCCATGTCCACCACGCCGACACTTTCACTCTACGACACCATGACCCGCGAGAAGGCGCCCTTCGCGCCCCTGGAGCCAGATCACGTGCGGCTCTATGTGTGCGGCCCCACGGTCTATGACCGCGCCCATATCGGCAACGCGCGGCCGGTGCTGGTGTTCGACGTCCTGTTCCGGCTGCTCAAGCGGCTCTATCCGCGCGTCACCTACGTGCGCAACATCACCGACGTCGACGATAAGATCAACGCGCGCGCCCAGGAGAGCGGCCGCTCCATCGGCGAGATCACGGCGGAGACCACCCGCCTGTTCCATGAGGACATGGCGGCGCTGAACGCCCTGCCGCCGAGTGTGGAACCGCGCGCCACCGGGCACATCGGCGACATGATCGCCCTGATCGAGACGCTCATCGCCAAGGACCACGCCTACGCCGCCGAGGGCCATGTTCTGTTCGCGGTGGGCAGCATGGCCGACTACGGCCGACTGTCGGGACGGTCGCGGGACGAGATGATCGCCGGCGCCCGGGTCGAGGTGGCTCCCTACAAGCGCGATCCGGCCGACTTCGTGCTGTGGAAGCCGTCGGCCGACGACCTGCCCGGCTGGGAGAGCCCCTGGGGGCGCGGCCGTCCGGGCTGGCACATCGAGTGCTCGGCCATGAGTGCCAGGCACCTTGGCGAGAGCTTCGACATTCACGGCGGCGGCCAGGACCTGATATTCCCGCATCACGAGAACGAGATCGCCCAGAGCACCTGCGCCCATGGCCCCGGCACCTTCGCCCGCTACTGGATGCACAACGGCTATCTGATGGTCGAGGGTGAGAAGATGTCCAAGTCGCTGGGCAACGTCTTCACCGTGCGCGACCTGCTCGACCAGGCGCCGGGCGAGGCCATCCGTCTGTGCATGCTGTCCACCCACTATCACCAGCCCCTGGACTGGACCGCCGAGGGCCTGAAGGGCGCCAAGGCAGCGCTGGACCGGCTGTATACGGCCCTGCGTGGGGCGGCCGATGTGGCCGTGGCGGGCGAGCCAGAGCCCTCCGAGGCGATGATGGCCGCCCTCTGCGACGACCTGAACACGCCGCGCGCCATCGCCTTGCTGCACGAGACGGCGGGCGCGCTCAACAAGACCACCGACCCGACGGAACGCGTCCGCCTGAAGGGCGAGATGCTGGGGGCGGGGGCAATTCTTGGCGTGCTGGACCAGGACCCGGAGGTGTGGTTCCAGGGCAAGGATGGGGGCGACGGTCCTTCGGCGGAGGCCATCGAGGCCCTGATCGCCGAGCGCAAGGCCGCCCGCAAGGCGCGCGACTTCGCCCGCGCCGACGCCATTCGCGACGGCCTGGCCGGGCAGGGCGTGATCCTGGAGGACGGTCCCCAGGGCACCACCTGGAAGCGGGGGTAGGCGCCTCCGCTCTACGCCCCCCTACAGCAATCCCATCGCGGTCGCGCAGATGCCGGCCGTGAAGTGGAGCAGGGTGACGCCGGCCAGGTTCTGGTGGCGCAGGAAGAAGACGCCGAAGACAAGGCTGCTGGTGAGCGTGATGAAAAACGCGAACAGCCCGAAATGCAGATGCAACATGGCGAAAATAATGGACGTCAGCAGGACGGATTGAAGACCCAGGTCGTCCTGAAGGAACTCCTGAAAGGACCGTTGAATCAGCCCGCGCGCGATGAATTCTTGCAGGAAGGAACTGAAGAGATAGGTCCCGAAGAGGGCGGTTGGCACAAAAAAAGTCAGCTCAACCCCCAAAGGCAGAACCCACGTGGCCCCGACCACGACGAGGGCGAGCCCGATCGTGGCGGCCGAGGCCACGGTACCCTCGATCAGCGATCGTCCCAGCTTTTCGCGCGTGACACCAAAATGATGAAGTGGAAGCTTCAGGCGCCACAGGACGGCGAAGGTGGGAATCAACAGGATAAGACCGTACGTCCAGGTGAAGGTTTCCGTGTAGACATTGATGTCAAATAGCCTCTGGGCAACGATATTCGTGACCAGCGCGCCCAGGGACAAGACAATAATGATGTACACGACAAACTGGCCGAAAAGCCTTTGTGCCTGCGTGGCCTTCAATTCGCGTTCCAGGCTTTCGGTGTAGCGGTCCGCCTGCTTGCGCGTGGACGTGACCACGGACACGGCCACGCTGGCCCGCAGGTTGTCGAAGAAGTGATCCCCGTCCGGCCGTTCCATCAACGCGAACGGGTCGACGCGCAACAACAGGCCCTCGGTCTCGGCCCGGGCGCTGGCGGAGCGTGGCCGACCGTCGATGAAGGACAACTCACCGACCAAGTCGCCCGGACCCAAGGTGTTGATGCGGCGATCGTCCTTGAGGGTTGGGCCGGCCTTGAGGATGGCCACCTCGCCCCGTTCGATGATGAACAGGTGGTTGCTGCGTTCGCCCTCGGTCAAGATCGCGTCGCCAGCGGCGAAGGGGACCGGCTCGGCAACCGCCTCCAGCGCGGCCCGTGTCTCCGGGCTCAGCAGGGCCAGCCGTGTGGTGGGGAGACGCGTCCCCACGGTCGGGTGGCTGTCTTCAGGTCTCAGACTCGTGTGTGGTGGCGAGGCCATGGCGCGTTCCCGTTTCGACCAGGGGCGTCGCCGAGCACCGCTCTCCCGGCCGCGCCACGCGGGCTAGAGCAAATCCCGAGCGATCTGGCACAGATCGTCCTGGAAGATCTTTTGGGGACGATTTGCTTGAAAAACAAACTGATAGAGCATGTTGGGCGATTCAGAAATCACGCAACATGCTCTAGCCAGCCGGGTGAGGTTGGACGTGCGGATCTGGGGCCGGGTCATCGGGGGCAGCGGCATTCAGGCTGGCCTGCGGCACTGGGGCGTTGGCGTTGGCCTCGGTGCTGTCCGGGGCGGTGCGGGCGGTGCCGTCGTTGTCCAGGGTGGGCTCACCGTTCGCGGACTCCGGGACCTCGGAGTCCTCTGGCGGGGAGTCTGGGTCGGGTGCGGCGGCGGCCTCCGCCGGGAGGGGGACCTCGATAGCGTCGCCGACGTGACGCTCATCAACCGATGACGTGTCTTGGGAAACCGCCGCCCGCTCGCCAGTCTCGCTGTCATCGGAGGCCCGATCATTCCCCTGGGAATCAGGACCTTGGGGATCGGAGCCTGTGGCGGGGGCGTCCACTGGACCCGGACGCGGCGACTCTTCCTCGGACAGTAGGGGTTCGGTGTCAGCAGCAGGCGAAGCCTCGGCCGTGTCCGTCGCCACGGGTGTGGCCTCGGCTGGCGGGTCACCTGAAGAGTCATCTGAAGAGTCTGGGGTCTCCGGTGTCTCGGTCTTGGGTCGACGCACACGGCGGGCGCGGCGCTTGGGCGGGGCCTCGGTGTCTGGGGGGGGCACGTCGCTAGCGCTGGCGTCAATGGGGCCGGCCTCCCCGGGTCCGGCCTCTTCGCTGGCCACCTCTTCACTCTTGCGCGTACTCTTGCGGCGCCGCGTGGCGCGCCTGGGTTTGGGGGCGGGCGCCGCCGCGTCGGACTCGGCGGACTCGGCGGCGGAGACATCGGAGTCCTCTGGAGTCTTGACCACCGTATCGCCGGCCGGCGTTCCCTCGGACGTCTCCTTGGGTTCGTCCTCTGGCGGGGCACCGCGCCGACCGTGGCGCTTGCGCGTCCTGGGTGTTTCCTGATCGGCCTCGCTGTCCTTGCCCTTGCTGCTCCGCGCGCGGGTCTTGGCCGTGCCCTTGCGGTCCTTGTCGCGTCCCTTGCGGCGGCTCTGGGTGGTTTCCTCGTCCTCGTCGCCGTCGCCGCCGGTGTCGTCGCCCCCTCGTCCCATGGGACCCAAGGCGTTGTCGGCGAAGAACGCCGGCATGTGATCGCCGAAACCGAGCACGTCGTCGGCGTGGGACATGGCTGGCACGTCATCGCGGCGGCGGCCCCGGCGCGCGCGGCCAGCGCGGTCCGGTCGGTCGCCGCGATCGCGGGACTCGACGGCCTCGCGGGTCTCCTCGACGCCGGCCTCGGGCCGCTCGCGGCTGCTCCGGCGGTCCCGGCTGCCCCGCCGATCCCGGTCCCGGCCGCCGCGACGGCCGCTGTCGGCGCGCGTCTCGCCGCCGTCCAGGACCGGCGCCTCCAGGCCCTCCAGAGTCATGCGCGGGATGGCGCGCCCCAGCATGCTCTCGATCGCCGTCAGCAGCTTGGCGTCATCCGGCGTGGCCAGGCTGAAGGCGGCGCCCTCCTTGCCGGCGCGGCCGGTGCGGCCGATGCGATGGACGTAGTCCTCTGGGTGGGTGGGGATATCGAAGTTGATGACATGCGAGACGTCGTCAATGTCCAGTCCGCGCGCGGCCACGTCGGAACACACCAACAGGTCGGCCTCGCCATCCTTGAAGCGGCGTAGCATCTCGTTGCGGGTGGGCTGGTCCATGTCGCCATGCAGGGATATGCAGTTGAAGTCATGCTTGCGCAGCGACCGGTTCAGAACGTCCACATCCCGCTTGCGGTTGCAGAAGATGAAGGCGTTGCGCACGCCCTCGGTGCGCAGGATGTGGCGCAATGCCTCGCGTTTATCGATGCGCGGCACGATGGCCAGGCGCTGGGTCACGGTTTCGGCGGCGGTCGCCTTGCGCTCGATGGAGATTTCGCGGGGATTGCTGAGGAAGGCGTCGGCCAGCTTGCGGATGTCCTTGTCCATGGTGGCGGAGAAGAACAGCGTCTGGCGCAGCGGCGGCAGTAGGGTGATGATGCGCTCCACGTCGGGGATGAACCCCATGTCGAGCATGCGGTCGGCCTCGTCGATCACCAGGACCTTGACGTCGCGCAGCAGGATTTTGCCGCGCTCGAACAGATCCAGCAGGCGCCCCGGCGTGGCGATCAACACGTCCACGCCCTTGTCGAGCGCGCGCATCTGCTCGCCCATGCTCTCGCCGCCGATCAACAGAGCCATGTCCAGCTTGTGATACTTGCCGTAGAGCGAGAAATTCTCGGCCACCTGCGCCGCCAGTTCCCGCGTGGGCGCCAGGATCAGCGAGCGCGGCATGCGCGCCTTGGCCCGTCCGTTGGACAGGATCTCGATCATCGGCAGGGTGAAGCCAGCGGTCTTGCCGGTGCCGGTCTGGGCAATGCCCAGGACGTCGCGCCCCATCAGGACGGAGGGAATGGCCTTTTCCTGGATCGGGGTCGGGGTGTCGTACCCCACCTCCTCGATGGCCTGCAGGGTCTCCGGCGAGAGGCCGAGATCGGCGAATTTCATGACGGGCTGTTCGGTCCTCGGGATCATGACAGGGGGGAGACGGCGCGACGGCGGCGGGCGCCACACCCACCGGAAAAGCGCCCGCTCGCTCATCCGCCGGGTCCCTGGTCCTGGGGGTCCTTCGTCCGGTGGGGCGGGCGGGGTCGGGGCGTCGCGCGCCCGCGCCGGGGCGGCCCGCGCGTCCCGTGTCGCCATGGGCGGGCCCGGCCTTGGCCCATCTCCCGGGCCATCGGCATCATAGACGGCGCCGGGCGGGTGTCAATGATGCGCGCTCCTGCCCCTTTCGCGTGCGCGCGGGTGATGCATTGGGGATACAGAATAGGGAGGATACAGACTAGGGGGCATCCAGGCCCGGATGGCGTACCCCTCTGGTCAGTCCGCCTGCATCTCGTAGCGTCCATCGCGTATGTTGATGCTGGGCGGGCGACCCTGCGTCTCGAAATGGTCGTATCCCGGCCGCAGGGTGGCCCAAAAGCCGGCCCAGGGGTGGCCGGCGTGCCGTGTCAGGGCGGCGTCGGTCAAGCGGACGGGAAAGGCGTGCACGCGCACGAAGGGTTGCCCCGCGCGGAAGGCGGCGCTCATCAGGGTCCAGATCTCGGCGATGGGGTCGTTGCGGTCGGCGCCAAGGGGGAGAAACCGCTTGCCCATGGCATAGCAGCCGATGGAGACGCAATCGCCGTGGACCATGAGAAAGCTGCCCGTCCAGCCGCGCGCCCGGTCGTGGGCATTGGGGAAGCCGAGGTCGAAGGACAGGAAAAAGCGGCTGTGCGGGTTCATGGCTCCGGGCGGGACGGCGTAGAACCCTTCGGGCGCCTGGCCGTCGCCCTCGCGGGTCTTCGGCCCCAGGGCGCCGGAGGCGGCGCAGATGGGATAGGTCTTGAACAGGGTGAAGCGGCCGCCGGGCGTGCTCTCAAGCCAGACCTCCAGGTCGCGGTCCTGTTTGAAAATGCGGATGAACACCGGCGCGCCCCAGGGCAGGCCGGCCTCGTCCAGGGCGGCCCGAAGTCCAGGTTCGACCCGGGCCATGGCGGCGCGCGAGCGGTCGCTCTGCGCGGCCTCGGCGGCGAGGACCATGGCTGGCGTCACCAGGGCGAGGACCAGGACGACGAGGGTCAACAGGGGCATGGCGGGGCGGCT
>JANQGN010000017.1 GCA_028277295.1 Rhodospira sp. | reverse complement strand
TTGACACGCGCGATCCTAGAGGACGCCCGGGCGGTCAGGTCATCTCACCCTCTCGGGCGACACGGGCGCGAAAGTCCCGCATGGCCGAGAGCGCGTTCAGTTCCTCGTCGATGACCGCCATGCTCGCCTGTAGCCGATCCCGCTCCATTTGGGTGGATTTGCGACGGGTCTCACGCATCAGGCTGGCGAGGGCGAACAGGCGGCGCGCCACGCCCTCGGCGTCGTCCAGCGTCTCGCCCGTGCCCTTGATGCGTTGCACCAGGCTGGCGATATCGGCGGCGGTGCTGGCATGCCCGACCAGGATGGGGCGCAGGTCGCGATACTTGTCGGGATGGGCCTGCAGGTACTGACGGGTCTCGTTGAGGATGACCGAGACGTGTATCAGCGCTTCGGCCACCGGATGGTCGGGCCACGTCAGGGCGACGCGGTCGATGGTGTGGATCTGGTCGCGGAAGGTGGCCAGTTCCTCGGCCAGCAGCGCGGGATCGTAGCCGGGCACCCGCAGCGCCGCGTCAGCATCGTTGGGATCGGTGGTGGCTTGGTGGACCGCTGGATCGTCGCTCGCGTCGCCATGCCCGCCGCCATCGGCCGTCGTGTCCGCCGGGGTCGTCCAGTCGCTGGCGTCCGCCGTGCGGCGTGTCCACACCCGATCCCACCAGGCCATCTCTTTCGGCGTCGGCTGGTTGGGCTGGATTGGGGCCTCGGTGGCGGTTGCGGCGCCAGGGTCCGGTGCGGGGGCGAACGGCGCGTTCTTGCGCCAGAACCACAGCCAGTTGCGTCCCAACAACAAGGTGACCAGGGCCGCCACGTCGACCAGCCAGGGGTCCTCGGCATCGCCCTCGGCGAGCCCCGGGTCCTCGACGAGGCCGCCCATGACGGCCGTGATCGCCATCAGGCCCAGGTAAGCGAGGACCGCCGCCGTGCGGGTTGGCGCATGGCCTCGGACCATCCACCCCGGGCGCGCGACGGCGATCAGGGCGCCAAGCCCCAGTGTCAGGAACCAGGCGCCGAAGAAGCCCACCGGCGCGGCCACAAAGAGGGCGATGGACAGGAGGCTCGCCCCCGCCAGTGTCCGCTGAAGCCGCGTGTGAACGCCCATGGGCGTGGGCTTCCCACGGATCGGGCCGACCAGTGCCCGCAACAGCCAAATGCCGCCCAACAGGGCGGTGACACTGGTCAGAATGGTGACGAGATCGGGCACGGGACGCTCCTTTCTGTGGCGCCAACCGGGTGTGGCCGTGTGATCCGGGTGCGGTCGACGTTCCCTGGGGCGCCCTTTGGGTCAGTGTCCGAAGCAAGCCGAGTGTGGTCAATGGCCTTGCTGTCCGGACCTGCTGGCCAATGTCGAAGGGCAGGCGCCGAACCGCAGGGCTCCGAACCCGGATGGACGATCGTTCATGAGTCACGATCCGAGAGGGTCAGGACCATCGATGGAGATCCTTCGATCGCTCCGCTTCCTCAGTGTCTGTCCGGAAAGCCGTGCAAAACACCACATATGGAATGCGATTCCGGCACAGGCACACAATATGTTGCGGTTCCCAAGACTTTCCGGACGGGCTCTCAGGATGAAGCCCTTAAAAAGTGAACGTCCTCATCCTGAGCGTCCGCAGGACGCGAAGGATCTCCAAC
>JANQGN010000004.1 GCA_028277295.1 Rhodospira sp. | reverse complement strand
TCCATCATGGACCAGCGCAGGGCGTCGGTGGCCCGCCGCAGGGCCTCCTCCTGGCCCCGGGGCGCAGCCTGGGACTCGATCGACACAACGCCCGCGCTGCACGTGAACCGGTGCGGCGGCGGCCCATCGTCCGACACCGGAATCCTCCCGTCGTCCCGCACGCCCTGGAGCACCTTGTCCCCTGCCCGTTCCAGGTCGTCGGGTGATACGCCGGGCATGAGGACCGCGAACGTCGTGTCCTCGACCCACGCCACAACGTCATAGGAGCGCGCATTGCGCCTGAGGATGTCCGCCAGCGTCCGGGTCAACTGGCCCCCGATCTCGGTTCCATGGGTGGCGGTTATCTGTCTGACGTGATCGATGTCCACGACAGCAAGCCCCAAGGGACGATCGTCACGCGCGGCCTTGAGGGCCTCTCGATGATACAACGCATCGAACCCGCGACGGTTCCACATCTGTGTCAAGGGGCAGAGGAGTGCCTCGCGTCCGGTTTCGTCCAAACTCGCCAGCACCTGTCGCTGCGTTTCCCCAAGGCGGCGATTCTCGACCACGACCTCGGCCAGTTTCGCCAGGTCCTTGAGCGTGGTCAGGGTATCCCAGCCCATCTTCTGAGGCTGCGGATCAATGATGCACAAGGTCCCGATGAAGTACCCATCGGTGTTGCGGAGTGGCATGCCCACGTAGCAGCGGATGAAAGGGGGCCCTGTGACCAGCGGGTTATCCGCGAACCGGGTATCCTCCAGCGCATCCGGTATGACGAAAAGATCCTTGTGGCAGATGACGTGCCCACAAAACGAGATATCCCGCGGCGTTTCCGACGCTTGCAAGCCCACCCGAGACAGAAACCATTGACGGTTGACGTCGACCAGCGAAATCAACGCGATCTGTAGTCCGGAAATCCGTTGCGCGAGACGCGTCACGCTGTCCAGGGCCGCGTCGGCGGGCGAGGACAGAATGTTCATGGCCTTGAGCGACTGCAGGCGCTCCGCATCATCAGTGGGAATCGGCGCGGGCATCATGGCACGGTGTCTCCCATTTGGTCATGCCATCGCGCGACGCCTGTCACAAGCGGTCGGGATTACAAAGAGGAACGGGTAAAAGACCCTCCCGACACCTTGGTCCCGCGTCGACAACGGAACACGGACGCATATCCGCCGTAACGAACCGTATTCCGTTCAGAGGGTGCCAGCAACCCCTTTATAATTGTCTTCTATGCCCCTTGCCCATGCCGCGCCCATCACCGGCCGTCGCGTCACGAAAACGCGAATGTCCCTTGTTCGGGTGAAAGTCGGGCAAGCGGCACGGCTTTTCGGAAGGGGAGATACGCAACACAAGATACCCTATGGTGGAGTTGGCGTCCCCGCCACTGACTAGGGCCCTGATTCATCCAGGGCCTGTTGACAATGAGCGCGCGGTCACGACGGGCCGGGGTGGACCAATCAAGCCGAGCGCCCGACGAAGGGCCACACGGCGCAGGCGCTGGGCTCGCGCAGAGCGTCCTTGAGGGCCGCCACCGCGCGGCGATCGAACCGGCGATCGCAGTCCGCCTCGAGCGCTCGCTCCACCTCCTCAAGAGTCAGGCCGGGCCGAAAGGCCCGGGGGCTAATCAGGGCGACGAAACTGTTGGCCAGGGCCGTGGCCTGGGCGGTGGGCAGGATTTGGCCTCCCGTCAGACCCAGGGGGCGGCCGCTGCCATCCACCCACTCATTGATCTGCCGGAGGGTCTCCAGGACGGGTCCCTCGAACTCGATGTCCTTCAGGATCTCCGGGCCGCTGTCCATGGCGGTGCGGACCAGCGCCATCTCCTCCTTGGTCAGCGGGCCCTTCTTGGTGAGCAGGGCCCGCGGCACCCTGATCTTGCCGATATTCACCAACCGCGCCGCCTGATGGGCGGTTTCCGCCAGGTACAGGTCCAAACCCATGCATTCGGTGATTGTCCGCGCGATCAAGGCGACATGGCGCGACTGGTTGGCGGAGTCGGGATCGCGTTCGTCGACCAGTCCCACCAGGGCATCGATGAGGTTCTCGGTATTGCGTTCCCGCCGTCGTCGCTCGCGCACCAGGATGCTTAAGTCCTCGACGGTGGTGAGCACCCGGTCGGCGTGCCCGGAATACCGCTCCATGGGTTGGGCATGCGTGCGCCAGACCTGTTCCGCGCCATCCTCGTCGGCAAACACAAGGGTATCGACGCGGGCCTCCCCCGTCTCCAGAACCGCCCGCCCGATGGCTTCAAACGCCGTCCCCTTATCCTGGCCCAGCGCCACCGCCGCTGGATGCCCGACGATGTCCTCGCGCTCCAGGCCGACCAGGTCGGCGGCGCTGCGGTTGACAAAGGTGATCCGGGAGTCTGCCTCGCCGACGAACACGGGGTTGGGCTGTGCGTTCAGGACGGCATCCATGAACGTGGATAACGCCCGGTATCGGTCGGCGGTGCGCCGATGCTGATCGGCCGCCTGTCGCGCCCGCTCCGACGAACCGAGCCGCCAGGCCATCATCAGCGCCGCCGCCACGCCCACGAGCCCCATCGTCAACACGCCCACCAGGGTTCGCCAGCGCACGGCGCTGGCGGCCAGGGCCTCGACCCGATCCACGGCATGGACCAGCACCCATGGCGTGGCCGGCAACGGCCGACTGACGGCGATCACCCGACGGCCGCTGTAATCGAGCCCATCATGCATGCCTCCCGGGGCGGCGAGAGCCTCGGCCTCCACCTCCGCGAGGCTGCGCGCGTCGAGACCGGGATCCGGTACGACGCGACTGTCCTCTGTCGAGGACAAGAACCGGATCCCGCCCTCCTGAGCCCGGATCAACATGGTCCGCTCCGACGTCCATCGCGCGGTCGGCGGATGGAGCAGCGCCATCAGGTCGACGGCCCGCTCTGGCCCGAGATGCGTCTCACTCTCGTTGCGGGCCATCCACGCCTGAACGGCCGCCACGCGCTCGTCGGCGACAACGGCCAACCGATCCCCCAAGATCCGCAGATCCCGCCGATGCTCCTCCTGGGCGAACAGGGCCACGCCAAGCAAACCCGCCACCATGAGCAGGGTGAATCCGGCCCGCACCGGCCAACGCCGGTCTGGCCGCTGGCGATCGGTGCCGGTGTATGGACCCCGGGGGCCACGTTCGCCCATGCTTTGCATCGCCTCACCCCTTAGTGTCTGTCCGGAAAGCCTTGCAAAATGCCACATACGGTATGCTGTTCGGGCACAGGAACACTATATATTGAGGCTCCCGAGACTTTCCGGACGGGCTCTTACGCGCGCGCCGCAGCGGCATGACAGGTGACCGAGGTCGGTTATCGAGTCGTGCCCCTGTTCGGTGGTCCCGGCTCCCCCTCCGGGAGAGCCAACGCCTCCAAGGTCAACGCTAAGCTCCCGCCGCGTCCAGCTTTTGTAGCGGCTGGTACGTTTTTTATTAAAATACAAGTGCTTTTGGCTCTTTTCTCAGAGTCCATCGAATCCCCTGACGCTTGTTTCATGACAGACTCCGGCCTGACCTTGACATCCAACTGTGGACGCATACCATTCTATAATTAGCGTATTTTAGTAGATTTGACGCCACGTCCGAGACTCCTGTTAACCCGAAAGCATGATGGAGTGGAGTCCGGGGGGCGCCAGGGCTGGGGAGTATACGCGATGTTGCGCACCCCGGAGAGGATCGGTCGTGAGTTGGCGTCCCCCTCTCGTGGGCGTCCAGCGTTTGGAAAGCGTCAACCAGGCCTCGGCCGAGGCAAAGACGATAGTCGAGTGTTTGCCCGGGACCTGAGCAGACCCAACCGGCACAGCAACCATGCGCGCCTGGCGCGCCGCGTCGTGATGATCGGCGTGGTGGCCGTGGCCATCGCCTTCGCGAGCCCGTTCCTGTATTCGGCCGTGAACACCGTTCATCTGGCCAAGGCCGACCTGGATGCGGTCGTGATGGACGACTTGGCCAACTTCGTCACCGCCGCCGGGGGCGGCGCGCACCAGGAAACCGCACACTGAGCGGTTCTTGAACCGGTCTCGTCCTGGGGCTCCGCGGCGCTCCGTCCCATGCCCCATGCGATTCACACTTTTTTCCGTCTACGGATCAAGGAGTTACAGTCTTCCAAGCGCAGAGTCACGTCATTGCGAGCCCGCATCTCTTGATGGGGGATTAAGTAATCTGGGGCGAAAAATGGCGTATATTTACCCTGCATTGCCTCGTCGCTTTGCTCCTCGCAATGACGGATAAGTAAAAACTCTTGTAGTGCGAACGAAAAAGCGCGAATATTATAGATCCCACATGCTCAGGGATGACGGGCAACCAGCTCGCTCGCCTTCTCCCGTTGGCCAGGGCGACACGTCGCATCGCCGCATGACACGGACCATGTGGGGCGATCCCATGGATATTGGGGCACCATCAGGATGACTCTAAAAAAACATCGAAAAACCTCATCCTGAGCGTCCGCAAGACCCGACGGATCTTCAACTCAAGCAAGGGAACCTTACGGATCGGACATCCGAAGTCCGAACCCTTGTTGTGCCCACTTCTCGATTGGCGATGGGTCGACGGTTGGTGTACATCTCGCGATCATCGTACCCTGACCGTCTCACGCCCAAGAGCCCGTCCGGATCGTCTCGAAAACCACGATGTGTTGTGTGTCGTTCCTCGAACAGCATGCCGCATGTTGTCTTCTTCAGGGCTTTCTGGGCATACACTGAAAATGGTGCCATGTCTGACATGCTCGCTTTGCGAAACCCGCTCTTCGTGGCCCTTGACACCAATGACCTGCGTACGGCGCGCGCCTGGGCACATGAGCTCGGCTCCCTGGTTGGCGGCATCAAACTGGGCCTGGAGTTTTTCTCGGCCCATGGCGCGGCCGGCGTGCGCGCGGTGATGGGCGCGGATGCGCCGCCGGTGTTCCTGGACCTGAAGTTTCACGATATTCCCAACACCGTGGCTGGCGCGGTGCGCGCGGTGGCGCCGCTCGCGCCGCATATCCTTAATGTGCACGCGGCGGGGGGGCGGGCGATGATGCGGGCGGCCCTGGACGCCGCTGGTGAGGAGGCTGCCCGCCTTGGGCTGCCCAGGCCCAAGGTGATCGCGGTCACGGTGCTCACCAGCCTGGACGATCCAGACATGCAAACGACCGGCGTCGCCAGCCCGGTCTTCGATCAGGTCCGCCGCCTGGCCGCGCTCACCCTGGACGCGGGCCTGGATGGCGTGGTCTGTTCACCGCGCGAGGTGGCTGTCCTGCGCGCGGACCTCGGCGGCGAGGCCATGCTGATCACCCCCGGCGTGCGTCCAGACGACGCGCCGACGCAGGATCAGAAACGGGTCACCACACCCGCCCAGGCACTCCGGTCCGGGGCCACGCATTTGGTCATTGGGCGCCCAATCACGGGCGCCGCCAATCCGGCCGAGGCGGCGCGACGCATCCTCGCCGACCTTGACGGGTTGGCCGGCGACAAGGATCCCCGAGCATGACAGCGGCAAGCCCGCCCGTGGAAATCAAGATCTGTGGCCTGACCGAGGTCGAGGCCGTCGACGCCGCGGTGGCCGCCGGCGCCCATTGGCTGGGGGCGGTGTTCTTCCCGTCGTCGCCCCGCGCGGTCGATGCCGCCTGGGCCGCCGAACTGTTTGACGCCTTGCCCGACGAGGTGGGCACGGTGGGCTTGTTCGTGGATCCCGACGACTCCTTGCTGGATCAGGTGTTGACCCATGTGCGCCTGGACCTGATTCAGTTGCATGGACACGAAACGCCGGCCCGCGTGGAGACCATTCGCCTGGAGTTCGGTGTGCCGGTGATGAAGGCCGTGGGCATCGCTGGGCCCACCGACCTGGAGGTGGCGAGGGGCTACGCCGATCACGCCGATCGCTTGCTGTTGGACGCCAAGCCCCCGCCCGGCGCCAGCCGGCCCGGCGGCAACGCCACCGCGTTCAACTGGTCGGTGCTTGCCGGGTGGACCGCACCCCTGCCCTGGATGCTGGCCGGTGGCCTGACACCGGAGACCGTCGGCGCCGCCATCCGCGCCACCGGCGCCCCGGGCGTGGACGTCTCCTCGGGTGTCGAACGCGACCGTGGGGTCAAGGATCCCGCCCTCATCGATCGCTTCTGCGCCGCCGTGCGCGCCGCGGAAGGACGCTGACCGTCATGCATCCACCGCCCTACCGGGAACACCCCCACCGCGAGTTGCTCCTGCGCGAGTTGCACGCGCGTCCATCCGAGCCGCTGCAAGCGCCCCTTCGTCTCAGCCAGTTTGCCGTGCTGTCGGGCGAGAAGCCGCAAGACGTTGACGCGGATCGCGCCCACCTTGCGTTGCTGTGCGCCCGCAAGGGCGGGTCGTCACCCGCCGAGGATGCCAAACACCACGTCACCTCGTTCGGCGGCCTCTCCCTGAAATGGGAGCGGCATACGGAATTCTGTACCTACACCTTCTTCCGTCGTGCCCACTTCACCACGCCCTTCGCGGACACGGTGATGGATGACGTACCGGAGGACTGGTTGGCGGACCTGCCGGGTCTGGTCTTGTCGGCGCAGCATATCGCCATGCTTCCCCAAGACCTCGCGATGCCAGACGCCGAGGAAATCTCGCTGCGCCACTTCGGCGGCAATCCGGTGGTCGGCAACCTGGTCGCCGGCGGCAAGGCGCGGGTGTGGGCCGATTTTCGCATGCACGGCGACCATTTCACGCGCATCCTGGTGCAGGACAACGGACTGGACCGGCGCCATGCCGGCCGCACCGTGCAGCGGTTGATCGAGATGAACACCTATCGGGCGCTGGCCCTGATGGCCTTGCCCATAGCCCAGGAGATCAGTCCGCGTTTGCGCTTCATCGACGAGGGCCTGGCCGATATCAGCGCCCGCATGGCCGATACGGACGACCAGACCACCGACGCCGAACTCCTGGGCCGCCTGTCCCAACTCTCGGCCGACATCGAGAATCTGGCCGCGCGCACCAGCTACCGCTTCGCCGCCACCCGGGCGTACTACGGGCTGGTTCAGCAGCGCCTTCAGGAACTGCGGATGAGCCGCATGGATGGGCTGTTGACCCTGGATGGCTTCCTTTCCCGCCGCCTGGGACCGGCCATGGCCACCTGCGACTCGGCCGCCGAACGCCAGGAAGCCCTCGCGCAACGAGCCTCCCGCGTCGGAAGCCTGCTGCGGGCGCGGGTCGAAGTGGGACTGGAACACCAAAACCGCGACCTGCTCGACAGCATGAATGAGCGCGCCAAGGTTCAGTTGAAACTTCAGGAAACGGTGGAAGGGCTGTCGGTGGTGGCGATCAGCTATTACGCCATCGGCCTCGCCGGCTACATGTTCAAGGCCGTCGCGAAGTCCATCCCGGTGTTTGACGCCACGATCGCCACAGGTTTGGTCGCGCCGTTCATTGTGGCGGGCGTGTGGTATGGTCTCCGGCGTGCCAAGCGCGCGGTCGTCACCCGGCGGCGATAGAGAGTGTGAGAGCCCGTCCGGAAAATCTCGGGAACCTCAATGTATAGTATTCTTGTTCCCTAATTCGCTTACTTTATGTCGTGTTCGGCAAGGCTTTCTGGACAGACACTAGAGCATGGTGCGTGATTTCTGAATCGCCCTGCATGTTCTAGTAATTTGTTTTTCAAGCAAATCGTCCCC
>JANQGN010000748.1 GCA_028277295.1 Rhodospira sp. | reverse complement strand
GGGGACGATTTGCTTGAAAAACAAATTGTTAGAGCCCGTCCGGAAAGTCTCGGGAACCGCAACATACTGTGTGCCTGTGCCCGAATCGCGTGCCGTATGTGGTGTTTTACATGGCTTTCCGGACAGACACTTAGAGCATGCTGGGCGATTCAGAAATCGCGCAACATGCCCTGGTGTGTGCCTGCGCCCAACTCGCGTGCCGTATGTGTGTTTTGCACGGCTTTCCGGACAGGCACTCAGCCGATCGTATCGAGGAGGGTTTCCTGCATCTCGTCCGCCGTGCGGATGACGGCGGTGGCACTCTCGTAGGCCCGGCTGGCGGTGCCCAGGTTCACCATCTGCTCCGCGAGGTCCACATTCGGAAATGCCTCGGTGCCGCCGCGTCCGTCGGGAACCGCCTGGTACGGCGGATCCACGGGCCGCGTGGTTGCCCGAACCCCGGATCCGGTGGAAACGTCGACAACGTCTCGTGGCGTGTAGCCGGTATAGCCGCCCTCGGGGTCCAGGGGGACGCGATTGTTGGCGTTGACGATGTTGTCGGCGGTGACAGACAGTCGCGTGTTCGCCGCCTGGAGGGCGGATACGCCTATGGACAGGGCGGAGACCATGGCTGACGTCCTTTCTGGCGTGTGGCGTGGCCGGTGGTCGGCCGCCTATCTCTTTGCGGGCGGCCCGCCTTCGATGCCCGTTTCTGGGGCGCGGCGGCCGCGATGAAGCGGTGACCGGTCGTCGAGGTCTGGCTAAAGGGCAACGTCGAGGCGCGTTCCGAGATGGGTGGTCGGCAAGGTGCCCGAGACGGCCTGGATCGCATGGTCATAAAGGCCCGCGGCTTGGGTGGCCTCGCTTCGGGGCACGGGAGGCGGTCCGATATGCCGGGTAACGATCTGGCTGGCCAGGATCACGTCGGACACGGTGGTCGGGCGGCCCATCGCCGGTAGCCGGAAGGTGCTGTCACCGGCGTGCCTGGGGGTGTCGCTGTCGGCGCCCTGGCCGACGTGCCGGCGCCGTCCGCCGGTGCCGCCGCTCGGGTCCTGCCACCCCGCGTTGGGGTCGGTATCCGGAGCCCGCGCGCCCACGCCCAGGACAGGGTCGATCTCGGGAACCGGGAAATCGGGCTGGGAAGCCCCCGCGTACACGCGCGCCTGAGGGCCCACACGCTGCGGTGCGGTCGCGGAGGGGGCCACGGCGGCCGATTTTGCCATCAAGACGGCCATGGGGGCCTCGTCATCTGGCGGGCGACGGTCATCGCCGGATCGTTCAGGTCACCCCACGCCCCGTTGCTCGGCTCGCCCTGGGAGGCGGAGGTCCTGGTTCCGGGCGCGCGGACGACTGTTGGAGTCCTGCGGGCCGAAGCCCATTCATCAAGACACAGTATCTTAACATGGATGGCCGCGCCGGTCTCGTGATCAACGTCACCACGCCCTATGCCAAGAGTCTGGGGTGGGTGAGGGGGCGTGTCAATGTCATGTTAACACTCTGTAAATCCCGGAGCTTCGGGCGGGGGCCGAGACCACGCGCCGGTTGCCATCGGAGGGGACGGCTGTAGGATGATCGGCGCCGGCCGGCGACGCCGAGGCCGGTGCCCGCGCCGGTCTCGGCGCGTCTCGCGCTAGGGCCTGTTGCGCGATTTCTGAATCGCCCAACATGCTCTAACGATTTGTCTTGCAAGCAAATCGTCCCCAAAAGATCTTCCAGGGCGATCTGTGTCAGATCGCTCGGGATTTGCTCTAAACATCACGTCCGCGTGCCACTCAGAGGGTCCGATATGTCGCATACGCTGCTCGCGATGGTGTTTTGCCCGGACCGGACCGGCCTGGTGGCCGGTTTGTCCGCCGCTCTGTTCGATCTGGGGGCCAACCTCGGCGATACGCGCTTTGCGGTGCTCGGCCAGGGGGCGGAGTTCTCGGCGGTGCTGACGGTGGACGACGACCTGACGGCGGGCCAGGTCGAGGCGGCGCTCAAGGGGGTGCCCGAAGCCGAGGGCGCGGAGGTCAGCGTGCGGCCCTATGACACATGGGCCGAGTCGCGCGACGCGGCGCCCATCACCCACCTGGTGTACGTGTCGGGGGGCAACCGGCCCGGGCTGGTGGCGCGCCTGGCGGAGGCGTTTGGGGACTTCGATGCCAATATTGTGACCATGAATGCTCAACCGCTGCCGAGTGGCACTGGTGGGGGCGTGGCGGAGCAGTATGTGTTGCGCTTCGCTGTGGCCATCCCGGCCGGGCGCGTGGAAGCGTGCCTGGCGACGGTGTCGAACACCGCCCAGGCCCTGGGGCTGAGCTATCGCGTGGAATCGCCATGACCGGACTCCGGTCGAGGAGACGGTCGCGGGGCCGGCGCTCCGCTCACTCCATCCCGGCCAGGCGCAACAGAGCTTCGATATCGCATTCGTAACGGTTTGGGCCCAGCTCGCTCAACACGCCGTCGCGGCGGAACTCGGCGACGATGCGGCTGGTGGTCTCGGTGGTCACCCCCAGCATGGCGCCCATGTCCTCGCGGCCGAACAGGTCGCACTGGCTTGAGGCGTTCTGATCCAGCAGCAGCAACAACAGCCGCGCCACCCGCGCCTTGGCGCTGCCCGTGGACAGGCTGGTGAGCCAGGCGTCGGCCTGTTGCACCTGACGCTGCCAGCGGCTCATCAGTTGGGCGTGCATGCGCGGGGTCCGTTCCGCCAGGCGATTGACCACCTCGCGGGGAATGCGACAGGTCAGCGCGGGGCGCAACGCGATGGCCGTGTGTTCGTAGTCCTGTTCCAGCACCGCTTCCATGCCGGCGGTGTCGCCGGGGCGCAGCAGGCGCACGATCCTCTGGCTGCCATCCGCTAGATACCGCACCAGCTTCACCAGCCCGGTCCGGATGGTGAACACGGCCTGCCCCGGATCGCCGACGTGATACAGCGCCAGGCCCGGCTCGAACTGGATTTCATCGATGGGCAGGTGAACGAGCGCGAAATCCTCCTGCAGCAAATCCGCGAACAGGGCCGAATCCCGAATCCCGCAACCCTGGCATTCCGCCTGTCCGCGCCACGCCGCCTCGATGGATTTCCCGCGCACGAACCCGCTTCTCCTGCTCGAGTCTGGTTCCGTTTGCGCCGGGTTCGCCCCTCGATCCGCCGGCGGCTGGTCAGCAACCAGCGACAAAAAACCGCGACCGCCCCCTTTCGGCCGCCCCTGTCGACGGGGCATCGGAACCATCATAGCGAATCCTAACGGAACGCAGGGCGCGCGTCCATGTGTCCACAAACACCGCCCACGCGAGCGGCGGGCCTGGCGCGATCCTCCCTAGCCGTGCAGGGCCAGCCTCTTGACCGTCTTCTCCACGTCCTTGCGGGGGCCATGCACGGCGAGTCCCACCAGATCGAGGCGATCGGTTGGAACCGTCGCCACGGCGGCGCGGTTGTCGGTGTCATTGCTGGTGCCGAAAAGGTCAGCCGTGTAAATCGATGGCGTCAGGCCCCGGTTGAGCGCCCGATCCAGGGCGGCGGCCAGGGCTTCGGCGTCCGGCGCGGCGAAAACCAGCACCGGCTGACGGATCAGCGGACCGTAGGGTTGGCCCGTCCCGTCCACGTAGCGGCACCCCACCAGGTCCGGGTAAGATCCGACCAGGCCGCCAGCGAGAAAACTGACCACATTGAGCTTCTGCCAGGTCAGAAGGGTGTCGCGGACAATGATGGCGATCTTGGTGTCAGCGGGCATGACGGGACCGATCCGTTTGGGCTGTTTTCGCGAGACGGGACCGTCAGCATGACCCGGGCGTCCGGCATCGGTCTTGAACGATCGTGCGCGGCGTCGTCGGGCGCTGACCGCGCCCGCCCGGGTGACTGGGTGCGCCAGGCGGCGACCGGCGACGGTCTGACACGCCTGGAGGCGTATTTCTCCGCGCATGCCTATGCCCCGCACCGACACGATACCTACGCCATCGGTCTCACCGAGCACGGGTTGCAGTGTTTCACCTATCGGGGTGACCGGCTGGCCAGCGGCCCTGGCACCCTCATGGTGCTGCACCCCGACGAACGCCACGATGGAGAGGCGGGGTCGGCCGAGGGATTCCGCTACCGCATGCTGTATGTGCCGCCCCATCGAATCGCGGCGGCGCTGGCCGGGCGGGCGCGAACGCTGCCGTTCGCGCGCGCGGCCCTGAGTCGCGATCCTCACCTGAGGTGGGCGGTGATGCCCGCCTTGGCGGCCCTGGCGCGTCCACTTGAGGATCTGGAGGCCGATCAGGTGGCGCAGGAGGTGGCCGAGGCGCTGTTACGGCTGGACCCGGGCGCCGCGACGGGGCGGGCCAGGCGCGCGCCGTGCGCGGTGTCGGTGGAGCGGGCGCGGCAGGTCCTGGACGCCCATTGCGATCGCGTGGTGACCTCGGCGGAGCTGGAGGCGGTGACGGGGCTTGACCGGTTCACCCTGGCCCGCCACTTCCGGGCGCGCCTGGGCACGAGTCCCTACCGCTATCTCACCTTGCGCCGGCTGGATCGCGCCCGGGCCGCTCTCTCGCGCGGGGAAAGCCTGGCCGGGGCCGCCTGCATGGCCGGGTTCGCCGACCAGAGCCACATGACCCGGCACTTCACCCGGACCATCGGTGTGTCCCCGGGCCGGTGGCTGGCCTTGACCGGGGTCCGGCCCGGGGACGCCTGACCGTCCCGTGGGTGGCGTAGGGCGTTGTCAGCGCCAATTGAGTCGTCGAAGACTCCCTAGACTATTGATGTTGAAGCAAATCCTTCCCAAGAGGTCTTCCAGGTCAGCCGTTCTCGGGATGGGCCTGTCACGGTGGCATGTGCCGATGACTCCGGATCTGATCGTGGATCGTAGAGTGCGCTCGACGGCCGCGCATGTGGTCGGCAGCGCACCGCCTCTCCTCAAAACGGGGCGCGAGCGCACCCTTCGGGAGAGGTCGGACGTCCAAGATCAAAGGCCGCCCCGCCATCATGAGAACGGCTGCGTCCAGGGCGATCCGAACCGGATCGCGACGACGATTTGCTTTAATATCAGTCTCTTAGTGTCTGTCCGGAAAGCCTTGCAAAACACGACATACGGCATGCGATTCGGGCACAGGCACACTACATATTGCGGCCCCCGAGACTTTCCGGACGGGCTCTTAGCGTCTGTCCGGAAAGCCGTGCAAAACACGACATACGGCATGCGATTCGGGCACAGACACCAGGGCTCCGACCTCGGATGACCGGTCTGTAAGGGTCCATGGGTCCGAGGGAGATCTTTCGCGTCTTGCGGACGCTCAGGATGAGGACGTTCACTTTTTAAGGGCTTCATCCTGAGGAAGCGGAGCGACCGAAGGATCTCCATCGATGCCCCGCAACCTCTCGGATCGAGACTCATGAACGATCGTCCATCCGGGTTCGGGCCCAGGCACACACTATATTGCGGTTCCCGAGACTTTCCGGACGGGCCCTTAGCGGGTCGCCAGGTGCCACTGGAACTTTAGGGCGTGCGGCGTGAACGCCTTGAACTGGAACACGAGGGCGCCAAACCCGCGCAGGGTTCGGAGCCTGGCCAGGGGCTCAGGTCGATACCGGGCCGA
>JANQGN010000593.1 GCA_028277295.1 Rhodospira sp. | reverse complement strand
ACACTGAGGAAGTGAAACGACCGAAGGATCTCCATCGCGTGCTCCGGTCCTCTCGGAAGGCGCTTCTTAAACGATCGTCCATCCGCGTTCGGAGCCCTGGGGGCCGCTAGAGCATGTTGCGTGATCTCTGAATCGCCCAACATGCTATAACGATTTGTTTTTCAAGCAAATTGTCGTCGCCATCCGGTCCGGATCGCTCGGGATTTGCTCTGGAGCAGATCGTGACCACTTTGATCATCGGCGCCAGTCAGATCGATCGTGATCGGCTCTGGACCCTGACGTCAGGACACCACAAGCACGACTCCATTGTCGATCTCCCTGAGCAAGGTCTGATCGTCGGGCAGGCCGGCCATGGCGCGCAAGGCGATGGCCACCGCCTGGGCCGTGCCGTCGCGATCGCTCTCGCCGTCACTGTCGTGCTCATCGCCATCCGCGACAGTCTGGTCCGACCCTGCGTCGTCGCCCTCAAGAGCGATGACGGCGCCGCGCGTGCGCACCACGCCATCAAGGCAGGCCAACCAGTCTGGTGGCCGTCCCGTCCACGGTCGCAGGCTGGCCTCGATGCCTGGCGGCACCGGTGTTTCCCTCGTCTCGATGTCCTCGATCCAATCGACACCCGAGGTCCGATCGGGCTCAAGGGGGGCGTCCGGCGCCGCGGCGGGCGCGTCGCCGAGGTAGGCATCGGGATCGCGCGCCGCGTCGCGCAACGCGGGAATGTAAATGTCGGGGCCTGGGTCGCATCTGTGACCCATGCGGTCATCCAGCCGGTTCATGGCCTGGATGAGGGCGCCTTCCCCCTCCCCCTCCAGAACAATGAGGCGCGGCAGGGTGCCGGCGCCGCCCACCAGGAACGCGTCCGAGTAGCCGGTCACAAGGGCCGACGGCAGCGCGCCATCCGTGGCCGGAACCACCATCATGGCCAGGGACTCGCCGCGCGCATGCAGGGCCTCGGCGACATCATAGGCCAGGGTGGCCAGCCCCTCGCGGGCTGGCAGGGCATGGGCGCCGTAAGGGGTTAGCGGCAAGGCGCCGGCGCGCATCGCGTGGTGAAACCGGGTTCGGCACGCCGCCGCCGTCGGGCCGTCGGCGGCCAGGATGTCCACCCGGGCGGCATGCAGGAAGGCCATCATGTCCGCCGGGCAGGGATCGGGCACCACCACCGACAACGATCGCGCCGAGAGCTGGGCCAGGATCACCGCCACACGAACGGTGTCGGGATCGCCCAGGCAGACCAACGGCCGCTCCCGCGCGGCCAGGGCGGCGCGCTGCCCCACGGCCTCCAGTACCGCGAAGTGGATCAGGATGCCCATGAGGCCGCGCGTCGCCCATGGCAGTACCGCACTGGTTGCTTCCAGACGGCGTACCGGCAAGGCAAGATCGGCACTGTCCACGGGCACCTCGGCGACATCGGCCATCAGCAGGGGTTCGCCTAGCAGCTCGGCGGCGTCGCGTGACAGGCTTTCCACCAAGGCAACGTAAGCCTCGTCGGACAGGCCCAGGCGTCGCACCACATGGTAGGTGGTGAACAAGGTCCGATAGCGTACGAAGGGGTTGCGATCCAGGCTATCGGGGAATCGCAGGCGTGGGCCATCCAGGAACCGGTATAGCGCATGATCCTGACCGTCGTCGCTGTCGGCCAGGGGGCAGCGGAGCCCGAGGGACTGGGTCAACGTCACGGGTGCGCCGCATCCGGCGCAGGCCACCTCGGCACCGACGCCGGTGGGGCCGAAGTCGGGGGGCAGTGTCATGGCGAGTCCTGTCAAGGCAGAGGGCACGCAGGGCAGGCTATCACGGTGTCATCTGGCGCGCGATGATCCCCTTCAGGAAGGCGATACCGGCCTCCACCTGCTCCAGGCTAATGAACTCGTTAGGCTTATGTGCCTGATCGACGCTGCCGGGCCCGCACAGGATGGTGGAAAAGCCGGCTTCCTGGAACTGGCCCGCCTCGGCGGCGAAGGACACGGCGCCGGTCGTGTTGTCGCCGGTGATGGAGCGCACCAGTCGGTCCGCTTCGGAGTCCGCCTCCAGGCGGAGCGCCGGGGCCGCCGCCAGCAATGTGGTGTGGATGCGGGCGTCCGGCGCCACCCGGCGCATCGTCTGCTCCAGGTGCGCGCTTTCCGCGCGGAAGGCCGCCTCCAGGGCCGCGGGATCATCGTCCGGCATGGCCCGCATGTCCCACACGAAGGTGCACTCCCGGGCCAGGATGTTCAGGGCGGTTCCGCCCTGAATGATGCCGCAGGTGATGGTGGACCAGGGCGGATCGAAGGGGGTTCCCGCCTCGGGGCGGTTCGCGCGGTCATGGGCCTGCCGGGACAGCCAGTGAACCAGCTCCGCGGCGACCATCACCGCGTTCACGCCTTTGTGGGCTTGACTGGAGTGGGCCTCGCGTCCCGTGACGGTGGTGCGCCAGGCATGGATGCCCTTGTGAGCCCCGATCACCCGCATCTCGGTGGGTTCGCCGACGATCACGGCGCGCACGGGTGGCAATGTCGCCGCCATGGCGCGGATCAGGTCCGGCGCGCCCAGGCATCCCACCTCCTCGTCGTAAGACAAGGCCAGGTGGATCGGGCGCGTCAGGTCGGCCGCCCGCATCTCCGGCAGCAGGGCCAGGGCGATGGCTGGGAAGCTCTTCATGTCGGTGGTGCCGCGTCCGTAAAGCCGCCCGTTCCGTTCGGTCACGGTGAAGGGGTCGGTGTCCCACGGCTGGCCATCCACCGGCACCACGTCGGTGTGCCCGCTGAGCACCACGCCGCCGGGCACCGCCGGACCGATGGTGGCGTACAGATTGGCCTTGGTGCCGTCGGCGTTGGGCACCAGGGTCGCCTGGATGCCATGATCGGCCAGGTGGTCGCGCACGAAGTGGATCAGCGGCAGGTTGGACTCGCGCGAGGTTGTGTCGAAGCGCACCAGCCGGGCGATCATGGCGATGGCGCGGGCGCGGATATCGGACTCGGGCGGCCATGGGGCCTGGCCGTGCGGTGGCATGGACACCTCCGGGGGAGCGCGGTGGCGGCGCAGACGAAGACCAAGACGAAAACGAAAACAGGGACGGACTGGAACGCCACGTTTTTCACCTGGGCGCGGTTTTCCGGCGACACAAGGTCGGACGGCGCCGCGTCGTGGGGCAGATACACCATGGTGGTATTCTCCGCCAGCACCGTCTTGCCGGCGCCGCCATGGCGGACAGTCCCGCCTTTCGTCGGGTTGCCCTGACACGCCGCTCCTGGATATAACCCCCGTCAGGATGAGGCCGGCGGTCAACGGTGCGGCCGGTGGGAGTCGCAACAAGGCCAACGCGGGGAGGCATCCGTGACCGTCGCCAGTATGACCGGCTTCGCCCGGGCGCAGGGGCGCCTGGAGGAGGTCCAGGCTGCGTCCTGGGCCTGGGAGGTTCGCAGCGTCAACGGCCGTGGGCTGGACGTGCGCCTTCGCCTGCCGCCGGGGTTCGAGTCCCTGGACGTTCCGGCGCGGGCGGCCGTGGGCCGCCAGTTGGCGCGGGGCAGCGTCACCGTGACGTTGACGGTGGAGGCGCCGCGAGATGTCACCGCGTATGCGGTCAATCATGCGCTGTTGGAGACGCTGGCGGCCACCGCGGCGGATGTGGCGCGCCGTCACCCACACTTGGCCCCGGCGCGTATCGACGGCCTTCTGGGGTTGCGCGGTGTTCTGGAGTCGGCCAATAGCGAGGCGGCGACCGATGCCGAGGCCGAGGCCGCGCGGGAGCGGCGCGATGCCGCGTTGCTGATCAGCCTGGATCAGGCGCTGTCGGCCCTGGGCGCCGCCCGGAGGGAGGAAGGGGCGCGTCTGGACGCGGTGGTTGCGGGTATCCTGGACCAGGTCGAGTCGCTGCGCAGGCGGGCGGCCGCGCTGGCCGCCACACAACCGGACGCCTTACGTGAGCGACTGCGCCAGCAGGTGGCCGCGCTGCTGGAAGCCGGCCCGGTGCCATCCGAGGAACGCTTGCATCAGGAGGCCGCCATGCTGGCGGTCAAGGCCGATGTGCGCGAGGAACTGGATCGCCTGACCGCGCACGTGGCGGCGGCGCGTGACCTTCTCAAGGTTCAGGGGGCGGTGGGGCGGCGGCTGGACTTCCTGTGCCAGGAGTTCAACCGCGAAGCCAACACCCTGTGTTCCAAGTCCACCGACACCGAGTTGACCGCCGTGGGCCTGGCGCTCAAGGCGGCCATCGACCAGATGCGTGAGCAGGTCCAGAACATCGAGTAAGGCCGATGACCGACGCAAGGGGCCGCCAGTCACCCCCAGGTCGCCACGCGCGCGGTGGTCTTGGCGATGACGGGCGCTCCGCGTGACGGTCCGCCGGCCCCCTATTCCTCGTCCGTAGAAGCCGGGATTCGAGCCGTGACCATCGATCCGCAGGTCCATCCCGACCGGACCGCCGAGCGTAAGACGATCCATCGCCGGGGTCTGATGCTGGTGCTGTCCTCGCCATCCGGGGCCGGCAAGTCCACCGTCACCCGCGCCCTGCTGGCGGAGGATGACTCCATCTCGCTGTCGGTGTCCGTCACCACCCGGCCCCCGCGTTCCGGGGAAGTGGAGGGTCGTGACTACAGGTTCATCACCGAGGACCAATACCGGACCCTGGTCGAGTCCGATGACCTTCTAGAGCATGCTCGCGTTTTTGACAACTATTATGGGACTCCGCGTGGGCCGGTCGAGGCCGAACTGGCGGCGGGCCGGGACGTGCTGTTCGATATCGATTGGCAGGGCACTCAGCAACTGGCCGACAAGGCTGGCGGCGACCTGGTGCGGGTATTTATCCTGCCGCCGTCCATGACCGAACTGGAACGCCGCTTGCACACGCGCGCGCAGGATTCGGAACAGGTGGTGCGTCGCCGCATGGCCCGCGCCGCCGACGAGATGAGTCACTGGCCGGAGTACGACTACATCGTTGTCAATCAGGTGGTGGAGCAGGCCATCGCCGATGTGCGCGCTGTCCTGACCGCCGAACGGCTGCGCCGGCGCCG
The DNA here is from genome assembly GCA_028277295.1 of Rhodospira sp. GTDB lineage: Bacteria > Pseudomonadota > Alphaproteobacteria > Rhodospirillales > Rhodospirillaceae > Rhodospira. Next base: position 1,392 of record JANQGN010000593.1, on the reverse strand, counting down.
CCAGGTGGGGCTGGCGGCCTTCGTCAACGCCATGCGCGGCGAGTCGTGATCCAAGGACAGACTCCCATGCTGGTCGTCACGTCACGTATTGCGATCCCTGATGACGAGATCGAGGAGAGGTTCGCCCGTGCCTCCGGTCCCGGCGGCCAGAACGTCAACAAGGTCGAGACGGCGGTGCAGCTTCGCTTCGATGTGCGCCGCTCCCGGGTTCTGACGGCCGAGGTCAAGGCGCGCCTGGAAACCCTCGCCGGCCGCCGCCTCACGCGCGACGGCGTTCTGGTGCTGATCGCCGACCGCTTCCGCCACCAGGAGCGCAACCGTGCCGACGCCCGCGACCGTTTGGTGGCCCTTATCCGGGCCGCCCTGGAGCGCCCGCGCCCGCGCACCGCGACGCGCCCCACCAAGGCCGCGCGTCTGCGCCGTCTGGAGGTCAAGGCGCGGCGTGGTCGGCTGAAGTCTCTCCGCGGGCGGCCGGGAGACGAGGGGTAGTGTGAGCGTCGGGCGTGTCCGCGCCAGGTGCCGTCAGCAACTCACCGGGATTACACGTTCAGCAACAGGTATTCTCGCTCCCAGCTTGAGATGACGTGTTGGTAGGCGTCCCACTCGGCCCATTTGACGCTGATCAGCACCCGGGCAAAATCCTCGCCGAGCACGTCTTGTAGTGCCCGGGCACGGCTGAAGCGCTCGACGGCGTCAGGCAGGTGGCGGGGCAGGGCGTGGGCGCGGGAATAGGCGCTGCCCTTGATGGGACGGCTGGGCTCCATCTGTTCCACCATCCCCAGGTAGCCACAGGCCAGTGAGGCGGCGATGGCCAGATAGGGGTTGGCGTCGGCCCCGGAGAGGCGGTTCTCCACCCGCCGGCTGGCGGCGTCGGAGTAGGGCACCCGCAGGCTGACGGTGCGGTTGTCGTAGCCCCAGTGCATGTTGATGGGCGCCCCCCAGTCGGGTACCAGCCGGCGGTAGCTGTTCACGTTGGGCGCTAACAGCAACATCGCCTCGGGCAGGTGGCGCTGCAGCCCGGCGATGTGCCAGCGGAAGAGATTGCTGTCGGCGCCGTCGTTGTCGGCGAACAGGTTCTGGCCGCTCTCGCTCTGAACCACCGACTGGTGAATGTGCATGGCCGAGCCAGGCTGTCCCTCCAGTGGCTTGGCCATGAAGGTGGCGTAGACCTTGTGGCTCAGGGCCGCCTGCCGCACCGTTCGCTTGAACAGGAACACTTGGTCGGCCAGGGCCAGCGGGTCGCCGTGGTTGAAGTTGATCTCCATCTGCGCGGCGCCAGCCTCGTGGTGTAGCGTGTCCACGTCCAGGCCCTGGGCCTCGCAATGGTCGTAGATGTCCTCGAACAGCGGATCGAACTCGTTGACCGCGTCGATGCCATAGGCTTGGCTGCCC
>JANQGN010000448.1 GCA_028277295.1 Rhodospira sp. | reverse complement strand
CCGCTGATCTTCCGCAACACGCCGCAGTGGTTCATCTCCATGGAGACGAACGACCTGCGGCGGAAGGCCCTGGACGGCATCGACGCCACCCGCTGGGTGCCTGGCACCGGGCGCAACCGCATCCGCTCGATGATCGAAACCCGGCCCGACTGGTGCGTCTCCCGCCAGCGCGCCTGGGGCGTGCCGCTGCCCATTTTCGTGCATAAGCAGAGTGGCGAACCGTTGCGTGATCAGACGGTGCTGGACCGCGTCGCCGAGGCGTTCACCGCCGAGGGCTCCGACTGCTGGTTCCACGCCGACGCCAAGGCCCGCTTCCTGGGCAACGACTACAGCCCCGACGACTACGATCAGGTCACCGACATCGTCGAGGTCTGGTTCGACAGCGGCGCCACCCACACCTATGTGCTGGAGGCCCGCGAGGATCTCCAATGGCCCGCCTCGCTCTACCTGGAGGGATCGGACCAACATCGCGGCTGGTTCCATTCGTCGCTGCTGGTCAGCTGCGGCACCCGGGGCCGCCCACCCTACGAAGCGGTGCTCACCCATGGCTTCATCCTCGACGAGAAGGGCGAGGAGAAGATGTCCAAGTCCAAGGGCAACGTGATCTCGCCCAGGGACGTCTGGGACGACATGGGCGCCGACATCCTGCGCCTGTGGGTGGTTTCCGCCGATTACTCAAACGACCTGCGCTTTGGCATGTCGATCCTCAAGCAGGTGGGCGAGAGCTATCGCCGCCTGCGCAACACGCTGCGCTACCTGCTGGGCAACCTGCACGGCTTCACGGACGCCGAGCGAATGCCCGTCGCCGACATGCCAGAGCTGGAGCGCTGGGTCCTGCACCGCCTGTGGGAACTGGACAGCCTGGCGCGCCGCTGCATTCAAGACTTCGATTTCCACACCCTGTTCCAGGAGTTGTTGCAGTTCTGCGGGAGCGACCTGTCGGCCTTCTACTTCGACATCCGCAAGGACGCCATCTACTGCGACGCGCCCGACGATCCGCGCCGGCGCGCCGCCCGCACCGTGCTGGACCTGGTCTATGACCATCTTGTGCGCTGGCTCGCCCCGTTTATCTGCTTCACCGCCGACGAGGCGTGGCTGGCCCGCCATCCCGGTGACGAGGAGACGGTGCACGACAAGATCTTCCCGGACGTGCCCGAGACCTGGCGCGACGACGCCCTGGCCGAGCGCTGGGCCCAGGTGCGCAGGCTGCGCCGGACCGTTACCGGGGCGCTGGAACAGGCACGCGCCGCCAAGCGCATCGGCGCCAGCCTGCAGGCCCACCCAACCGTGTTCGCCCCGGCAAGCTTGGTCGCCGCCTGCGAGGGCCTGGCCATGGCCGATCTGTGCATCACCTCGGCGATCACCCTGGTCGCCGACGGCACCCCGCCAGACGACGCCGTCCGCCTGGACGGCGAACCGGACATGGCGGTGACGGTGGCGCTGGCCGAGGGTGAGAAATGCCAACGCTGCTGGAAGGTTCTCCCAGACGTGGGCACCCATGCCCATGACGGTCTCTGCGACCGCTGCGACACGGTTGTTGGACGCACCACGGCGGCGGCGGAGTGACCCACGGTGAAGGATGGCAACGCGCGCCCCGGGCCTCCAAGAGGATATCCCGGCCCCACATCCGGCGGGCCGATCGCGGCTCCCCCCCTGCGACCCCTGCGGATCGGCCTGACGGCGGCCGCCCTGGTGGCCGTCGCCGACCAGATCACAAAGTACGCCGTCTTTTACGGTGTGCAGCCGCCCATTGGCGGCCTGGAGGTGACAAGCTTCTTCAGCCTTGTGACTGTGCTCAACACGGGTGTCAGCTTCGGGTTGTTTTCCTCGGGGTCCCCCTGGGCGCCGTTCATCCTGACGGCGATCGCGGGGGTGGTGGTCGCGGCGTTGACGGTCTGGCTGATCCAGGCGGAGACGCGCATGCTCTCGGTGTCGCTGGGCATGCTGATCGGCGGCGCCATCGGCAACGCCATTGACCGGCTGATGCATGGCGCGGTCATGGACTTCGTCAATCTGCACTACGCGGGCTACCATTGGCCCGCCTTCAATCTGGCCGACGCGGCCATCAGCATCGGGGCCGTGCTGATGGTTCTCGATGCCTTGTTCGTGCGCAAAAAATAGCCTAAATCTTGCGGTTAAAAGTCGGACGCGGGAGGTTGGGCGTCAGCCGGGCAGACCGTCGACCCGGATGGTGGGCGACGCCGGTCGACCACAACCACGGACGAGGATGGGAGAGCTTGGACATGCGAGCCTGGATGGCGGCGACGGTCGCGCTGGGACTGGCCTCGGGCCTCGCGGCCTGCGACAACGCGAAGCGCACGCTCGGGATGGAGAAGTCCGCGCCCGACGAGTTTGCCGTCGTCACCCGGGCGCCGCTCAGCCTGCCTCCCGACTTCAACCTGCGCCCACCCGAGCCAGGCGCCCCCCGGCCTCAGGAAGGCACCACCCGCGACCAGGCCCGCCGCGTCATCATCGGCAACCCGGCCACCCTCGGCGTCGGCGTGGCGAACGGGACAACGCCGCTCGACGGCCGCTCGCCCGGCGAACAGACCCTTCTGCAACAGGCCGGCACCGACCGCGCCATTCCCAACATCCGTCAGATGGTGGACCAGGAGACGACGGCCCTGGCGTCGGAAGGCCGCAGCTTCACCGAGGTCCTGCAGTTCTGGCGCGAGCCGGAGGAGTACGGCACCGAACTGGACCCGGTGGCGGAAAGCCGGCGCCTGCGCGAGAACCAGGCCCTCGGACGACCGCCCACCACGGGCGCCACGCCGACCATCGAACGGCGGGAGCGGGGCCTGCTGGAGGGACTGTTCTAGAGCAAGTCCCGAGCGATCCGGCACAGATCGCAACGACGATTTGCTTGAAAGATCAAAGTGTTAGAGCATGTTGGGCGATTCAGAAATCGCACAACATGCTCTAGGGCCCGCTCGTTCCTTGCGGGTCGGCGCCACCCGGACGCCCAGGGACCGGACGCGCCCGCCTGGCTCTCGCGGAGGTCCCGCCCATGCCTGGCCCAACGCACCACCCGTCCGCCATGGAGCCCGAACGACCCATGACGGACGCCGCAGACGGCTACGTCCTGGACTCCAGCTACCTGTTCGAATTTTTCCCCGACCATGGCCCCGCCTGGCTCAACACCGTGGCGGCCCTGAACGGAGTCGCCCCCCGCCCGCTCGCCGACGGGTTCACCTGGTGCGACATCGGGTGCGGTCATGGAATCTCGGCCCTGGCACTGGCCGCCGCCTTCCCGGGGGGCCGTTTCCTGGGACTCGACCTCAATCCCGCCCATGTGAGCTTTGCCCAGGCGCTGGCCCGGGACGCCGGCCTCGCGAACGCCCACTTCCTGAGCGGCGACGCGGCCGCCCTCGACGAGCCCTTGCCGGCGCTGGACTTCGCCGTCCTCCACGGCGTGATCTCGTGGGTCGATCAAACCACCCGCGCGCGCCTGCTGGATACGGTTATGCACGCCTTGAAGCCGGGAGGCCTGCTGCTGATCAGCTACGACGCCCTTCCCGGCTGGGCGGCGCATCGCATGATGCGCGACATGATGGTCAACGTAACCCGCGACGTCGAGGGCGGCAGCGTGGCCAGGGCCCGGGCGGCCGTGACCTGGCTGCGGCGGCTGCGGGAGGGCGGGGCGGCGTTCTTCCGCGACCACCCCGCGTTGGCCCGGGCGGTGGACGAAATGCGCGACGACCGCCTCGTCTATGTCGCCCACGAGTACTTCAATGGCGTGCTGCGCCCGTTCGCCTTCAACGAAGTGCGCGCCGAGGTGGACGGCCGTGGCGGACAGTTCGTGGGCCGCGCCGAGGTGTTCCTTAACGTCGTCGACCTGTGCGTCCCGGCCGCCTTGCAAGCGGACCTCGCCGAGGCCCGCAGCCGGGCCGAGTTCGAGGCAAGGCGCGACTTTCTGCGCAATGAGACCCTGCGCCGCGACGTCTATGTGAAAGGCGACCCACTCCCTGACGTGCCCGCCTGGGAGGCCGCCCAGGACAGCCTGCGGTTCGGCGTTCAGGAAGCCCTGGAGACCCTGGAGCGGGACGTCCCCTTTGGCGGCGTGACCGCGGCGTTCCGCGGCCCGCCCTTCGACGAGGCCCTGACCCATTGGGATCAGGCGCCCGGTCAACCGCTGTCCGCCACCGTCCATGGCGACGCACCGGACGTGGCGCGCGAGTTGGCGCGGTTGCTCGCCGCTGGCCGTCTGGTGGAACCCATGGCTCCCCAGGCGGGCTGGACCCCCGCGCCGCCTCCAAGCGCCGAGGCCCTGGCGGACCGCACCCTGTCCATGCCCCTCGCCTTCAACCGGCTGGCCTGCCGGCGCCTGGGCATGGTGGCGCCCCGGGTTCCCCTGGCCGCGCCGGCGATCGGGTCGGTGATCGACCTGCCGGCGGTGCGGGCCTGGCTTGTGCTGGGTCTGTGCACGGTGGGTCGCGCCCAGGCCCCCGCCTGGACCCAGCAGGCCATGGACGCCTTTGACCAGACGCCCGTTCAGGATGGCCGCCCTCTGAGCGCCGGAGAGACTCATGCGCGTCTCGTGGCACAGATGGACGCCCTGTTCACCGAGGGCTGGATCGGCAAGCTGGTGCAACTGGGTGTGCTGGCGGTGGCGTGAGTTCCAGCCACCCTCACCCCTCCATCGTGCGGCGAATCATCTGCCAGATCCCCTCGCACAGCGCGGTCCAGGCGCCGACGGTGGTTCCGTCGAACGCCAGGCCCGCGACCTCCGCCAGCACCCCGGCCACCACCAGCGCGAAGGCGGCGCCGATGCCCATCTGCGGCGCCTGGGCGGCGCGCTGCGTGCGGGTCGGGGTGTCGGCCGAGGAAGGGGACGGCGTAACCGGTTGGCTCATGCGGACCTCCCAAACGCGGAGGTCAAGATGACGGGGACGTCCCCCAGTGGCATGCGGCCGCGCGGGTCCAGATCGAGCAGCGTCCGGTAATCGAACACCGGACAGGTCTTGGCGGCGACCTCGCAATGGCCATGGAAGGTCACAACGCCGCCATGGGCGCGGTTGATGGCGTGACACAGGCTCTGGCACGCGGCGAGGCTTGCCGGGCTGAACCTGGTCAAGCCATGCACCATGATGGCCAGCGTCGCCGCGTTGTGGCCCTTCTGGGCCGCCGGCGTGCGCTCCGGATCCCGGCCCGCCAGCAATCGGCCGGCGCGGTCGACGAGCCAATGGTAGCCCACATCCGACCAGCCCCGGGCGCGATGCCAGGCGCGGATGGTGTCGACAAGACCCACGCCCTCATAGGCCGGCCCCCCGGCGTCGCTGGCCGAGCAGTGCAGGAACACGCGGTCAACCGCACGCCGAGGCGGCTGGTAGGCTGCTGGATCACGATCAGGCATGATGCTCTTCCTTGGATGGGGTCTGGTCACGCGGGGTCGCTGGATCCGCCGGACGGCACCGCGGCGGAATCCGGCGGCGGCGCCAATCCCATGGCCTCCAACGTCGGGCCGGCCTGCGCCGTTTGCCGGTACAGAACCCGTCCGTCGGCACGGCGCGTCTCCACCAGGCCGGCGATGCGTGCCTCGTGCAGCAACTCCGGCATCAGCAGTGGGTCGAGGCGCCCCCGGGCCGCCAGGGTCCCGCTGGATCGGAACCGCCCGTCCATGGCCATCACAAGGCGCCGGGCCAAGGGACTGATCGGAGCGATGCCCGCCAGGGACCGGCCGCCGCGCACCTCTCCGGCATAGGCGGGTGGCAGCTTCCGGGCCTTGCCAGCGGCGAGAAAGGCCGCGATCTGGTCCCGTTCCGCCTCGGGCCGGTCGGCCGTGGTGACAATGTGGCGTTGCAGGGGGGACGGCGGCGCCGGAGCCCGTGCCTTCGCCGATCGCGCCGCCGCGTCCGCGCCATCAGCGGCCGCCCGCGTGGTCGCGGAACCGGTCGTTGGGTCCATCGGTGGACTCGTCACTGGGTTCGTCACTGGGCTCGGAGCCGGAGCGGCGCAGGCGGCACGCAGCCGGCGCAAGCGGTGCCGCACGCTGGACACGGTCCGCCCGAGCCTGGCGGCCATGGTCGCCAAGTCCAGATCCTGTCGCGCCAGGCGCAGCAGGGCGGCATCCTGCCCATTTTCCCATCCCCCAGCGTAGGCCGCCCCGGACCGAGGATGGCCACGGCCCCGTGACCAGTCCGTGCGCGCGCCCGTGGCGCGGATGGTCACCCGTCGCCGTTGACCCTGCGTTTCCAGATCGATCACGTGGGCCGCGCGCAGTGCCTCCATGGCCTTGCGCACGCCATCGGGGCTGGCGACGTCAAGTGCGTCCATCAAGGCGAAGTTGCTGGGGCACGGCGCTCCGTTGGCGGCGGCCTCGGCGAGGGTCATCAACAGGACCCGGGCCTGGACCGACAACACGCGACCGCGCGCGCACCCCCTGGCGCTTAGGTCGCCAGGGGCCGGGGCCAGGCTCTCGACCCCGGACGCGGGCCCTGATCCCGGGGGGTGCGGGGCATTCGGGTCTGCGATGGGCAGGGAGGCGGGCACGGATAGCGACATGGCGATGGTCCTGACTGCGGAGACGAGAGGCGACACGGACGGGCTCCAGCGCGCGACGGTGAGCAGCCGGTCAGGCGAGCGACCCGGACCCGCACCACCTACACGATGGGGTTTGTTCTTGCTATGTTCTGTCTCTTAGGGTGCAAAATGAACCGCGTCGGTCAAGTGGAAAGACGGGACG
>JANQGN010000295.1 GCA_028277295.1 Rhodospira sp. | reverse complement strand
ATCACCAGAGCCGCCAGGGCCAGGCGGACAGTCATCCACAGGCCAAGCAGAAGCTGGCCCTCGAAACCATGCAGGTCCGGCACTGGTGGCGGTCCCTCTTCCGTTTGTCGTCGCGCCGATCCGTGTCGGTCAGGTCCTGAGGACGGCTGGGGATGTCGTCGCTAGAGCATGGTGAGTAATATTGGACTCACCCACCATGCTCTAAGAGTATGATATCGAAGCAAATCGTCCCCAAAAGGTCTTCCAGGGCGATCCGCTTCGGATCGCGCGCCACTCTCTAGTAGATGCTGAACGGGAAGTACTTGGCGTTGATGGTGGCGTAGGTGCCGTCCTCGACGATCTCGGTGATGGCCGTGTTGAACGCCTCGACCAGGTCTTCTTCGCCCTTTCGGATAGCGATGCCAATCAAGTCATTGTTGAAGACCGGCTCACCCTTGAACTCATAGCCGGCTCCGGCATCGGACTGCAGCCATTCATAGTTCACCAGCACGTCGGCGATCACCGCATCCAGGCGTCCAGAGGCCAGGTCGAGGTAGGCATTCTCCTGCGTGTCATAGAGCTTCGCGTCGGTGTCGGGCATGTTCTCCTGAAGCCACTGCGCGGCGATGGTGGCGCGTTGCGCCCCGACCGACTTGCCGGACAGAGCCTCGGCGGAGATCTCCATCTCTGCGTCGGCGGCGCCAATGAACTGCAGCTTGTTGGTGTAGTAGCGGTCGGTGAAGTCGACAGCCTGCTTGCGCTCCTCGGTGATCGACATGGAGGCAATGATGGCGTCGTACTTACCCGCCAGCAGACCAGGAATGATGCCGTCCCAGTCCTGCTTGATGAAGGTGCAATCGCGCTCCATGCGCTCGCAGAGGGCATTGGCGATGTCGATGTCAAAGCCGTGCAGATTGCCGTTCTCGTCGACCATGTTGAACGGAGGATAGGCGCCCTCGGTGCCGATGCGCAGAGTATCGGCGGCCCAGGCGGTGGCGGTCAGGGCGGCCGTGGCGGCAGCCACGACGACGCCCAGGGCGGTGGAACGCAGTCCGATCATGGTGTGTCCTCTCCCAGGGTGCGGATCCGTTGTGGTAACGGGCAGGGTTGTGGGTGTGGTCTCGGGCTTGGGGGATGGAACGGCCGCCGGTGCCGCCCCCGGCCAGCCCTGGCCGTCTCGTGCCCGGCCGTTTAGAGAGTTTAGTGAAGATGTCGCGCCAGAAACCGGCGCAGGCGGTCGGACTCTGGATCGGTGAACAGGGTTTGCGGCAGGCCGTCTTCCTCCACCCGTCCTTCGTGCAGGAACAGGGTCCGGGTGGACACGTCTCGCGCGAAACCGATCTCGTGCGTCACGATCAGCATGGTGCGCCCCTCCTCGGCGAGGGCACCGATCACCCCCAGCACCTCGCCGACCAGTTCCGGGTCCAGCGCCGACGTCGGTTCATCGAACAGGATGACCTCGGGGTCCATGGCCAGGGTGCGGGCAATGGCCGCGCGCTGCTGCTGGCCGCCGGACAGATGCGCGGGATAGTAATCGCGGCGCTCCGCCAGACCGACCTTTTCCAGCAGCGCCTCGGCTTTTTCGATACACTCTCCCTTCGGCCGGCCACGCACCCGGCGCGGCGCCTCTATAAGATTGTCGAGAACGGTCATGTGAGGCCAAAGATTGAATTGCTGAAACACCATGCCGATGCGCGCGCGCAGCCGGGTCAGTTGCCGGCCGTCGGCCGGGCGTAGCGCACCCTTTCGGTCGCGCCGGGTGCGCACCTCCTCGCCGTGCACCCAGATCCGGCCGGCGCTGGGCGTCTCCAGGAAGTTCAGGCAGCGCAGGAACGTGCTTTTGCCCGAGCCGCTGGACCCCAGCACCGAGATCACATCGCCGGTGTGGGCGGTCAGCGAGATGCCGCGCAAAACCTCGACGTCGGCAAAACGCTTGTGGATGTCCTCGACGGTCAGCACCGCCGGCGCGGCGTCCGTCCCCAGCCCCCCCGCCTCGTCGGACCGCGCGCCCGATGAAGCGTGTTTGGCCAGAGACATCGAAACGTCGGACACGATGGCGGTCTCCCGGGCGGCTTCTGGTCATGAAAACAACGGACGGGCCGGGAGCGGCCCGTGTCGACCAAGTCATATCCCCGACACGGACCGTCTGGCAACATCCGAGGCGGCCGCGCCAGGGCTCCCACATCAGGCGAGAGACCTGTCGACCGGCCGGCAGTCTCCATGGACGTCGGTGTCAGCTGGCCCCTTCCGACACCGCCCGCCCGGCGAGCCGGTCGCGGAGGTCCTTGAAGCGACCTACCTGATCGGGGTCGAGGCGGTGATGCTTATCGCGGCCAACGAAGATCTTGAACATGACGCCACCGTCCCCGTTAAAGAACAGAATGCCGTGGGACTCGGTGCCCATGAGGGTGCGGCTGACGAACTGAATGTCGCGGCAGTTCTGGGACCGCAAATGCCCCCCGATGGGGCTGTCACCGATCAGGTTGAAGTACCCCTGGGCGACCTTGCCCTTGGGCACGGTCCCGGCGCACTCCAGGATCAAGTCCGGGGTATGGACCAGGAACGTGACCACGCCCCAGGTGGCCACGTCGTGCATGATCTCCTCGAACAGGTCGCCCGGCACCCGGATCCCCGTGGACGGGGGCAGACAGCCGGCAACCTCGCGTGGCGTGAGGCCGTGCTCGGCGGCGATGGCCTCGAACACCCCGTCAGTGGACTCCGCGAAATGGGCCGTGACAGCGGCCAGGGCGGCGGCGCGGGCCTCATCCGGCCGGGTGGTGGCGGTGTCGGGCATGGCGAGGATGCTCCTGTCGTGTTGGGGAGGACGGTTCGGGGGGACCGTTGTGAAACAGCACGAGCATCTCTTGCAAGCCGACGATCAGGTTGGCCTGCCAGAACCAGCCCGCCCGGGTCAGCGCGAATCCGCCCGGCCGTGGCGTGATCAGGCCGGCCTCGGCCCAGTGCTCCAGGACCGGCGCCAGCATGGCCGCGAAACCGGCACCCACGAGGGCCTCCAGCCGGCCGGGCAGGATGCGCCCGGTCTCCAGGCTGGCGGACAGCGCGGCTTGCCCCGGCAGATCGTCGGCGGGCGCGAACATCATGGCCAAGGGTTTCTCGCCGCTGGCGATGCGCTGGCGGTAGGACACTTCGTCACCATCCAGGACGTAGCGATGCCCCGCCAGCAATCCCCCGGCGCCGGAGCCATAGGCGAGGCATGGCGCGCGTTCCTTGACCGCCTGGTTGTAGAGGTTGCGCTCCCGGGGCGTGCGCGCCCAGTGCGCCTGGCTCAGGTGACGCCAGCCGGCGGCCTCCAGGGTCTCCAGCCCGGCGGCGTAGAGGCGCGCCTGTTCGTCCAGCGCCAGGGCCGGCGGCAGGGCGCCCTTGTCGATGGACAGCGCCAGGGGGCTATCGGGAATCATGGTCAGGGCGTAGAGATCGACCCCGTCGAGGTCCAGGTCGACGACGGTCCGCAGATCCGCGCGCCAGGTCTCCGGGGTCTGGCCGGGCAGGCCGTAGATCAGATCGCAGATCACCGCCGCCCGGTCCCGGTCGCGCAGGTCCGCCAGGACCCGCTCGGCCGCCGCCCGGTCGGCCTTGCGCCCCAGGCGCTGGCGCAGGGTCGTATCAAAGGTCTGGATGCCGATCGAAAAGCGGTTTGCGCCGGCCTCCAGGCAGGCCGAGACGCGCTCCGCGTCGAAGCCGTGCACCCGGCCCTCGATGGTGATCTCGCAATCCGGCGTCAGCGGCAGGTGTGTCCGCGCGGTCGTGATCAGCCGGTGCAGGTCGGCGGCCTCCAGCGCCGTCGGGGTCCCGCCGCCAACGTAGACCGCCGCGATCGGCGCCGACCGGACGGCCGGCCGATCGGCCTCCCGTTCCATCTCCCGGACCAGGGCCGAGACATAGGGTCCGGAGAAGCGGCCCTTCGCGGGGTTCCGGTAGAAACCGCAGAACAGGCAGTGATTATCGCAGAACGGCACATGGATGTAGGCGACGGTCTTGCCGGTTCGGGGCACGCAGAGCAGCGCCTCCCAGGTGGCGGCCGGATCATCCACCGGCAGGGGGCGGCGGGCGAACCAGTGCGACGAGCGCCGGGTCGCGAACGCCTGGGTCAGCGGATCACCGCCCAGACGCGCGCGCAGGCCCTCCGGTACCGCCGCCGCCGCCCGCGCCGGTCCATCGGCCTCCACCAGGGATGGGGGCTCACCCATCGCCGCCCGTGACCTCCTGGATCACCTCGAAGCCCTCGAAGCGGGGCCCGCCCTGATACATGTGTCGGGTGCGGCCGCCGTCCTTGTGAGCGTCGCGGAAGGACTGGGAGCGGGTCCAGGCCTCGAAGTCCTCCCGCGACCGCCAGATGGTATGGCTGGCATAGAGGATGGTCTCCCCGGCTTCCGCATCCGGTCCCTTCAGCATGTGGAAGGCGACGAAGCCCGGCTGGTCCGTCAGGCGGCTTTCGCGGGTTTTCCACACAGCCTCGAAGGCGTCGGCATGGTCCGTCAACACCTGAAACCGGTTCATGGCAATGAACATCGCGACCTCTCCCTGACCGAGATCCTGGATGATGGTCCCCTCACACGGGGACAAGATGGGGCGTGCCCCGGGTGGGATGACGCTGCACGGTCACCGGCAAGCCGAAGACACGAGCGATGACGGCCTCGGTCATGACCGCATCCACGGGACCGTCGGCGACCATACGGCCGTCCGCCAGCACCACCATGCGGTCGGCGTACAGGGCGGCGAGGTTGGGGTCGTGCAGGACGGCCAGCACACCCACGCCCTGGTCCGCCAGATGCCGCGCGAACCGCATGAGCTGATGCTGATGCAACAGGTCGAGGTTGTTGGTGGGCTCGTCGAGCAGCAGAACCCGGGGCGTCCGGCCCTGGCCCTCCCCGTCGTCATCGGTCCAGATCTGGGCCATGACGCGGGCGAGTTGGACCCGCTGGCGCTCGCCGCCCGAGAGGGTGGGGTAGATCCGCTCCGCCAGGGCCAGCGCGTCCACGGCCGTCAGGGCGGCGACGGCCACGGCCAAATCATGGTCGTGGCTGGACCGCCCCGCGTGGGCGCTCCGGCCCATCAGCACCACGTCCAGGGCACGGAAGGGAAACGACAGCGTCGAGGACTGCGGCAGCACGGCGCGCCGCCGCGCCAGGTCGGCGCGTGGCCAGTCGCCAAGCGGACGGTCGAGAAATCGGACCTGGCCAGCCTCGGGCGTCAAGGCGCCGGACAGGACGTGCAACAGGGTCGACTTACCGGCGCCGTTGGGTCCGATCAGGGCGGTCAGCGAGGCACCTGGCACCGCCAGGGTCACACCGTCCAGGAGACGCCGGCCCCGGCGGATGACGGTGAGATCGGATCCGGCGAGCATCCCCCCCTCCCCTTACCATAGCCCCAGGCCACGCCGGCGCAGCAACAGCCAGAGGAAGAACGGGCCGCCGATGACGCTCGTCAGGATGCCGATGGGCAGTTCGGCCGGCAGGACCAGTGTGCGCGCCAGCAGATCGGCCAGCAAGAGCAAGCTGGCGCCCAGCATCAGCGACGCCGGCAGCAAGACCCGGTGATCCGGGCCGATGGTCATCCGCACCAGGTGTGGCACCACCAGTCCCACGAAGCCGATCACCCCCGTCAACGCCACCGAGGACCCCACGGCCAGGGCCGCCAACACCACCACCAGGCGCTTGGTGCGCTCCACGTCGAAGCCCATGTGCACGGCCTCGGTCTCGCCGAACAGCAACGCGTTCAGGGGTCGCGCCAGCACCAGCGCCGCCAGGGCCGGCGCCAGCATCAAGGGTGCCGCGATCAGCAGCCGGTCCCAGGTGACGCCACCCAGGCTGCCCAGCAGCCAGAAGTTCAGATCGCGCAGGGCCTGGTCGTCGCTGACGAAGACCAGCACGCCAATCGCCGCGCCGGCCACCGCGTTCAGGGCGATGCCGGCCAGCAACAAGGTCGCCACCTCGGTGCGGCCGTCATGGCTGGCGATGCGGTAGACCAGCCAGGTGGTGGCCAGCCCACCGCCGAACGCCGCCAGCGGCAGCAGCAGGTCACGCCCCACTCCGGCCAGGCCCAGCGGCAGGGCGCCGCCCAGCACGATCACCACGGCGGCGGCCAGCGCCGCGCCCGTCGAGACACCCACCAGGCCAGGATCGGCCAGCGGATTGCGAAACAGCCCCTGCATGGCGGCACCGGCCACGGCCAGCGCGCCGCCCACCAGGATTCCCAGCACGGCGCGGGGCAGCCGCAGGGACAGCAGCACGGTTTCCTGAACGCGCGTGTGGTCGGTCCACGGCGCAAGCCCGGCCTGCCCAGCGAGGATGGACAGCGCCTCGGCCGGCGAGATGGCCACCGCGCCGATGCCCACCGAGAGCAGAACGCTGACGATCAGGACCCCGGCCATGGCAACCAGCGCGAGGCGGGTGCGGCCGCCGCGCCGCCGCATCCACGCGGCCGGGTCCTGACCCGGCGCGGGGACCGTGGCCGTGGCGCTCACCTCACCGGACATCCGTGTCACCGAACCGCCATCGCGTCGGGATGCAGGGATTCCGCCAGCCGGGCCACGGCCTCGGGCGTGCGCGGCCCGAAGCCCAGCAGCAGCAGGGCATCCATGGCCACCAGGCGGCCGTCGCGAGCCGCTGGGCTGTCCGCCAGTTCGGCCCGCGACAGGATGGCCTCGGCGCCGCCCATGGCCTCCAGCGTCCGCTCCGGCACCACGATCACGTCGGGCGCCGCCGCCGCCGCCGCCTCGGGTGAGAGCGGCTTGAAGCCGGTGATATCCTCCAGCGCCGTCCGTCCGCCGGCCAGGGCGATGACCGCCGCCGCCGAGGTCTCCGCCCCGGCCGCCAGCGGCGCGCCCGCGCCAATGGACATCAGGAACAGCACGCGCGGGCGCTCCGTCACCCCGGCCAGCCGCTCGGCCACGGCCGCATGGGCGGCCTCGATCTCGGCGGCCAGCGCGGCGCCCGCCTCGGCCTCGCCCAGAGCCTCCGCCACCGTGAGGACCTTGTCCCGAACACCGGCGATGGACGGTTCATCCGGCACGGTGACGAGTGGAATCCCGGTTTCGCGCAGCTGCGCGATGATCTCTGGCGGCCCCGCGTCCTCAACCAGAATCATGAGGTCGGGATCCAGCGCCAGGATCGGCTCGGCGGCCAGCCGGCGCATGTAGCCCACATCCGGCAGGTCGTCGGCGGCCGCCGGATGGGTGCTGGTGCTGTCCACGGCCACCAGCCGATCGTCGGCGCCGAGGGCATAGACGATTTCCGTGATCGCGCCACCGACGGAGATCACCCGCTCCGGCGGCTCGGCCCGGACCGGGACAGCCATCACCACGCACAGGAGCAGGGCCATCGCGACCCGGGATGCAAAGGCCCGCGAAGCAAAGGCCAGGGAAACAAAAGGCAGTATCACGGCAGCCTCACCACGCCATGCCGTCGGTCGGCCGGAGCTTGGATATTGGGGACTGCGTCGGCTGTCGGCCAGCAGGCCGTGGCGTTCGATCATGCCGAGAACCGCTCATCAGCCCGACGAAGCCCATGACCTTAGGCGCGATTGCGTCGCATCCACAATATAAAGGGCACGACGGATATGGCGCTTACAGACCCAAAAGTCGGCGCAACCAAGTGTGCCTCAGGGACGCTCCATCACAGCCATTCCTTCACGCACGACCGGATCCGGGCCCAAACGTGGTGCCCGGTCCGCGTTTGGCGCGGCGAAGTTGCGACGGCGCCACGCCGAAGCGGCGACGGAACTCCGTCGACAGATGCCCAGGGTGGTAGTTCGTGGCATAGGCCGCCTCGGCCACGGACATGGCTCCGCTTTCGATCAGGCTCTTGGCCCGCTCCAGCCGGCTGGTCTTGACGAAGGCGTATACCGTTGTGCCGAACAGGGCCTCGAACCCGCGCGTCAGCTTGCGGGCGTTGAGGCCAACACGCCGCGCCAGGTCGGCGACCGATGGCGTGGCCGCGAGATCCGCGAGGATGATGTCCCGCGCCTCCATGACTCGGGCCACCTCGCCCGGCGTCAGGCCAGCACTTGGCCCGGCGGGGCGGAGCGATCCAACCTCATGGTCGTCCACGACGGCCGAGAGGAACTCGATCCCCTTGGCGATCAGATAGGGGCGGCGGCCGGGTCGGCCGGTCTGGCAGGTCAGCATCTGCCAGGCCACCGCTTGCAGCGACGGGCAGCCCGGCGCCCGGCCACACGCCTTGGCCAGGCACGGCACCACACCGAAGGCCGCGGCCCCTTCATCCCCCAGAAGGTCATCCACCGCGGCCTCGCTGACCCGAACGAAGACGGCGGTCAAACTGCCACCCTCAAGCGCGCGGTGATGCAAATGCGTGTCGCGCTCGGCTCGGAAGGTGACCACCGACTCCGCCGTCGTCGTCGCCTCGCCCACGTCGTCGATGGAACAGAACACCGCGCCCCGCAGCAGCACGCCGGACCAAAGGCCAGCCTGCATAACGGTCGACCAGCGCTGGGCGCTATCCACAATCTCATTGACGACGATGATGTCCAGCCCGGACGTCGTGATCTGATGCATCCGTTTCTGCCTCGGCGGGGAGAGTGAGGCCAGCCCCAACCGAGTGGTACGGTACTGCGAAAGCGATGCACTCTCAATTGAATTTCCGCGCCAGCAGGACGGGAATCCGGAAGAAATAGACGCAAACCCGGAAGTGCACCGCGTTGCCGGTCCCTCATTCGGTTTGGAAGGATAGCCCGGCCCTGGAAAAGGGGGCGGCTGGCGGTTTTTTTGGGACGGAATGAGGGATGGCGATGCAAAGGGTCACGACATCGGCATGGGCGGGCGCCCTTGTTACTTGCGCGTGCGTCTCGTGCGCACAGTCCGCCCTGGCGGCGGACATCGCCGGCGACGGCATGGACGGCGGCGCCCCCGCGCCGCTGACGCTGTCGCCCATTGAGGTCACGGCCCAGCATCGCGTCGAGGATCCCCTTGACGTCCCGATCAGTATGGAAGTTCTGGACGCCTTCGAGATCCAGGACAAGGGCATCACCGATCTGTCCGACGCCCTGAACACCACGCCCAACGTGTTGCTGCGCGGTGACCGTGGGGAGATCGGATTTTCCACCATCGTCATTCGCGGTATTGGCAATCAGGGTGGCGACATGGGCGGCGCCAACCAGGCCATTGGCCTGTATGTGGATGACGTTTACGTCGACGCCCAGGAAGGCATGAACCCGCCCGCGTTCGACCTTGAACGCATCGAGGTCCTTCGCGGCCCCCAGGGCACCCTGTACGGCCGCAATGCCATGGGCGGGGCCGTCAACATCGTGAGCACCCGGCCGCAACCAGAGACCGAACTGTCGGCCGGCGCCACCTATGGTTCTTACGATCTCTATGACGTTTCGGCGGTGGTCAACGGACTCCTTGGCACCGTTGGCGATGCCAAGATTTCCGCGCGCATCAGCGGCTATCAGGCCGGACGCGGGACGACCGTCGACAACAGCGCCGGCGACGACATTGGGGACTACGACACCACCGCCGGACGGGCGCAGATGCGCATCCAGGGGGGCGGCTATGACCTGATCCTGCGGGCCGACGCGGCCGACCAAAGGGGCACCGTCTCGGCCCTGGCGCCGTTCGACGAGGCTGGCGAGCGCGATGTGGCGATCTCCGATCCCTTCGAATACCAGTTGCAGAACTTCGGGTTCTCGGCCAATGCCACGATCGCCGTGGGAGACCTGTCGCTGCATTCCATCACCGCCTGGCGCGGCACCCACAGTACCGTGGATGGCAACGACTGGCAGGTCAGCGATGCCCTGCTGCAAGGCAACGAGTGGAAGCAGCGCCAGATTTCCCAGGAATTCCGCCTGACCTCGCCGGACGACGCGCGGTTGCGCTGGGTCGCGGGCATTTACCTTCTGCACAACGAGGAAGAGGAACGCAACTTTTACGGTCACCGCCTCGGATCAGATCCTCTTTGGGGATTCTTCGCCAATGGGGAACAGGAGATATCTTACTCAGAGACCACGACCGACAGCCAGGCGGTGTTCGCGGACGTGACGTATGGGATCACCGACTGGCTAGACGTGACCGTGGGCGGGCGCCTGAGCCACGATCGCAAGTCCACCGAGTATTCCCACGTCTCGGGGCTTGGCATGGCGCCGACGCAGA
The DNA here is from genome assembly GCA_028277295.1 of Rhodospira sp. Lineage (GTDB taxonomy): Bacteria > Pseudomonadota > Alphaproteobacteria > Rhodospirillales > Rhodospirillaceae > Rhodospira. The sequence goes on along the minus strand of JANQGN010000295.1, from coordinate 6,035 downwards.
CCTTGAGCGACGAGGTGGACAACCTGGACGTCTCGCCCAAGGTCAACGTGACCGTGAAGCCGACCGAGGACATTCGTGTCTATGCCACCGTCAGTCGCGGCTACAAAAGCGGCGGCTTCAACACCCTGTTCGTCCCGACGGCCAAGCTGGACTTCGATCCGGAACACCTTTGGGCCTATGAACTCGGCACCAAGATGCGCCTGTTCGACGACAGGGTTTCCTTGAACGGCGCGCTGTTCTACATGGACTGGTACGATCAGCAGATCACCACGTTCCATGGCACCCATAACGACATCAGCAATGTGCCGCGCTCGCGCAGTTACGGCGCCGAAGTGGATATGACCGCGCGGGTCACGGAGGCGGTGACCCTGGGCGGCGCCTTCGGCTGGACCGAGGCCACGTTCGTCGATTTCCCGAATCCCTCCGCGACCATCGCCTCAGGCGACGGCTTCCGCCAGCCCAACACACCGCGCTTCACCTACGCCCTCAGCGCCGAGTATCTGGGCGACCTGGATGACCTCCTGTCCATGAGCACCAGCGCCGACGTGCTGCTGCGCGCCGACTACGCCCATCGCACCAGCTACTACTATGATCCAACCAATATGCTGGAGGAACCGGGATACGGGGTTCTGAACCTGCGCGGTGGTCTGATAGGCGATGGCTGGCGGGTTGATGCCTTCGTGCGTAATGTCACCAACGAAGATTATCGGACTCACGCGATCAGTTACTTCGGCCGTGACCTGGCCATCGCCGGGGAGCCACGCACGGTCGGCGTGCAGGTCAAACTGGACTTCTGAGGATGCGACATACGACACATGATGCTTGGCTGCCGATCGTTCTCGGGGCGCTTTACGTGGCCCAGGGCCTGACGTTCGGCATGATGATGGAGGCTCTGCCCGCCCTGTTGCGCTCCGGCGGCGTTTCCCTGGAGTTGGTGGCGCTGATTCCGGCGGCGGCGGTGCCCTGGATGGTCAAGGTGTTCTGGGCGCCCCTGGTCGATAACCGAGGATCCCGCCGGTTGGGGCGGCGGCGCGGATGGATCCTGCCGACCCAGGCGGTGCTTGTGGCGGCGCTGCTCACCGTCGCGGCCCTGCCCTTGGACGCCAATGGGGCTGTCGTCATCATCGGCCTGCTGGGGCTGGCCTCGCTGGCCGCCAGCACGCAGGATATCGCCACCGACGGGTTGGCGGCCGGGCGCCTGGGGCGCCCGCGCATGTCGCAGGCCGGCAGCCTGCAGGTGGGCGGCATGATGACCGGCACGCTGATCGGCGGCGCCGGCACGCTGGTGTTGAGCGACTTGCTGAGCCCGTCCATCGCCCTGTCGGTCATGGCCGGGCTGATCGCCCTGTCCGCCGTACCGGTGCTGCTGTGGCGGGAACCGCCACCGGTGACCGGATCGGACGAAGCGCCAGCGCGCCTTCGCGCCTTTTTCCGGAGTCGCACCGGCTGGGCCCTGGCGGGGCTGGCCCTGGTCTTCGCCAATGGCCACGCCGTCAACACCGCGCTCGCGCGCCTGTTCCTGGTCGATCAGTCGTGGTCCCTGTCCCACATTGGGATGGTGCTCGGCTCCGGCACCGCTGTCACGGTGATCCTGGGCTCGATCCTCGCCACCTCCCTGGTCCGGCGTTTTGGCGCCGTCCCGGTGGCCCTGACCGGGCTCCTGCTGGCCACGGCCGGCCCGTTGCTGTGGCTGTACACGGCATGGGCGGGTTCCGCCATTCCCCTGGCCCTGGCGCTGACCGCCGTCGTGACCGACGGTGTCGGCAGCGGCCTGTGTTTCGCGGCGGTGCTCACGCTTGCCTTCCGCTTCGCCCACGGCGGACGCCAGGCCGGGACCGACCTGACCATGGTTCAATGCCTGCATGGCTTCGGTGGCATGGCCATGGTCGGTGTCTCCACCTTCCTGACGGCCAAGACCGGGTTCGTCTGGGGGTTCACGGCCTCCATCGGGTGCATTCTTGTCGCCATGGTGGCGCTGCTGGCGACGTGGAGGACGTGCGATCCCGCGCCGGCTCCTGGTTCGAGTGCCTCAACAGACGAGTCTTTCTCTCATGAACAGCCCCTTGCAAACGCCTGACCTAAACCCGGCCCGCGGCCCTCTCGAGCGCCTGGTCGACGCCATCGCCCGCCGCCCCAGCGGTCCCATCGGCCGCTTTCTGTATGCCAAGCCGGTCGGCCACATGACCGGCTTCGGCAAGGCCCTCGAGGTCGCGCCAGTCGGCGAGGCCGATCGCGTCCTGGATGTGGGCTGCGGCGGCGGTGTGTTCCTGGACATGGCCCTGACCAGGGGATGCCTCGCCGCCGGGCTGGACCATAGCCCGGACATGGTGGCCGAAACCCGGCGCCGGAACGCGGACGCTGTCGCCAACGGCCGCCTGGAGGTACTGCAAGGGGACGCCGCCGCGCTGCCGTTCCCGGCCGGCGCCTTCACCCGGGTGTTCTGCCTGCACGCCTTCTTCTTCTTCCCACAGCCACGGGCGGCGATCGAGGAAATGGCGCGCGTGGTGGCGCCCGGCGGCCTGGTCGCGATCATCACCGCCCCACCGGAGTCCGCGCGGTTCGTCCGCCGGGCGTTCGGCCCGGTGGCCAGGCGCATGCGGTTCGATGCGCCCGAAACGTTGATGGACTGGGCGGTCCAGGCCGGTTTGCGGGCCGATGGCGTCTACCATCCGGAGGGGAGCGGCATGCTGTTCGTGGCCCGCAAGCCGCCCCACGGCGTGGGGTGATACGGGCCGCCACCACGCTAAGCCGTCACGGATGTCGCCCTCGCGGCCACCCCGATGGCTGGCGCCACGAAATCGGGCCACAAGCCGCTTTCGGCGAGTCGGGCCATGACGTCCTGCCCCTGGAGCAGGCCCGACTCAACGAGGAGACACCGGAACCCGACACCACGCGCCCCCAGGATATCGGTGTGCGGGCTGTCGCCGACCATCAGCACCCGCGCCGGGTCCACCCCTGGAAACCGCTCCAGCACCAGCCCGTAGAGGGCCGGGAACGGCTTTCCCAGGAAGTCCACCGTCAGCCCATGGGCGTCGGCGGCGGCCAGGGCGACACCGCCGGGCTCGATGGTCAGGCGGCCCTGGTAGGGGCAGGTGACATCCGGGTTGGGCACGATCAGCGGCCGGGGCCGGCGCGCCAACATGGCTCGGAAGGCCGCCAGATCCGCCGGACTCCAGTGAAACACGTCCACCAGGACGAAACCGTCAAGGTGATCCCAGACGGCCGGATCGGTGTTGGCCGGGGGGTCGACCACCGTCAGGGCCGGGTGGCGGGCGACGATGTCTTGCGGATGGATCGCGATCACCCCCCACCCGGCCCCGCCACCCACGCGCGCCAGCGCCTCGGGCAGCAGGGAGCGGCCGGAGACCACTTCGTCCGGGCGGATGTCCAGGCCCCGCGCCGCCAGGCCCTGCGCCACCCCCTCGGGCTCGTGGGTGACGTCGTTGGTCAGCACGCAGAGCGACAGCCCGCGCCGCCGCGCGTCGGCGATGGCCTCGGCCGCCCCGGGTAGCGCCGGGCCGCCCACGTGCAACACCCCATAGGCGTCCAGCACCACAACATCCACGCCGCCGGTATCGAGCACCTTGGCCAGCCCCCTCACCCGACGCGGTGTGACCGGCGACGGCGGCGGCGGCAAGCGGGAACCGGCGCGCAGGTATGTGTCCCAGGCGGCCGCGAAGCCCTGGCTGAGCATGAGAACAATCCTCTCGGGAAACAGAACCGGACGAGGGCCTGCTTACCCGGCGTACTCCACGCTGTCCAGGCATGCTGGCGTGACAATGGACGGCGGCCGGACGCACGGATAGAAAGAAGGTCATAACCCTTGACCCATCGGATCCCCATGACCGCTTCCCTGCCCCCCTCCCCGGCACCGTCACCGGCCCCTCGGGCGCTCGCCCTGAGCCTTCCGGTCCTCGTCGGCGCGACCACCCTGGTCCAGGCACTCGTGACCCTGGCCACACTGACCGTCGCCACCCTCGGTCCCTCGATCACTCGCGCGCTGGGTGTCGCGCCGGAAACGGTGGGCTATCAGATGAGCCTGGTGTACCTGACCGGTGCCTTCTCGGCCGTACTCGGCGGGACGCTGGTGGCCCGCTTCGGGGCTGGACGCGTGGCGCAGATGGCGCTCCTTCTATGTGGGACCGGCTGTGCCCTGGGCGCGGCGGGCACCCTGTGGGCCCTGCTGCCGGCGTCGGCGCTGATCGGCGCCGGCTACGGCCTGACGAACCCCTCGTCCTCGCACCTCTTGTTCCGCTTTTCACCAGCGCGCCGGCGCAATCTTATTTTCTCGCTCAAACAGACCGGCGTTCCCCTTGGCGGTGTCCTCGCCGGGTTGATGCTGCCACCCCTGAGCCTCGCCTTCGGCTGGCAGGTGAGCCTGATCACCACGGCCACCCTGACGCTGGTGATGGCCCTCGCCTTGCAGCCGGCGCGCCCAGCCTGGGACGACGACCGCCGGCCGAACGCGCCCCTGCGCACCGATCCGTTGGCCGGCCTTCGACTCGTCTGGAGTCATCCGCCCCTGCGGGCCCTGGCCCTTATGACGTTTTGCTTCGCCGCCGTGCAACTGTGCCTCACCACCTTCCTGGTCACCCTGATGGTGGAGGACCTGGGCCGGTCCCTTGTCCTGGCCGGGGCCATCGCCTCGGTGGTGCAGGTGGCCGGGGCGCTGGGACGCATCTTCTGGGGATGGCTGGCCGATCGCCTGGGAGGCGGGCTCCTGACCCTGGCGCTGATCGGGGCGGTCTCGGTACTGTGCTCGGTGCTGGCCGGCCTGGCAACGCCCGCCTGGCCAACCGGGCTTGTGGTGGCGACGATGACGATGTTCGGCCTGTCGGCCATCGGCTGGAACGGCGTCTTCCTGGCCGAGGTGGCACGGATGTGCCCGCCGGGCCAAGTGGGCCTGGCCACCGGCGGGGCGTTGTTCTTCACCTTCGGGGGCGTCGCCGTGGGCCCCGCGCTGTTCTCCGCGCTGGTGCCCCTTCTCGGCGGTTACACCGTGACCTTCCCGGCCATCGGCCTGTTCGCCCTCGTTGGAACAGGGTTGATCTGGCGGGCGCGGCGGCTGGAGGCATGACCGTCCCTGCCCCGGCCTCGCCCATGGGTCACACCTGGCCGCAGGTCCAGGCCAGGGCATCGGTCCACCACTGTTCGGGCATGTCCTGCCGTAGGCCCCAGCGCGCCTTCACCGCCCGCCAGGCCCCGGTGTAGGCGCACCACCGGCCGGGATCCCAGGGCAACCACGTCAGGGGGTCGTTGTCGGCCTTGGCGCGGTTGACCCGGGCGCTTACCGCCAGGAGTGTGAACGGGGAGCTCAGGTCGTTGGCGAACGCCAGGCGGCGCTCGTGGCTCCAGCCGTCGGCGCCGGAGCGATGTGCCTCCGCCAGGGGCACCAGGTGGTCAATGTCCACCTCCCCGGGATCGGTCATCGTCCGCCCTGTATAGGGATCCACCCAGCGCCCGGCCAGGACCCGGCACCCGTCGGCGCTGAGGCGCGGGCGCACCAGGCTGTCACGGATCAGCACCTCCTGGCGGGTGTCCTGGCAGTCGCCGTCGGCATCGATCCAATGGGCGTAGAGTTTTCTCTCATAGGGCTCGATGACGGGATTGAACAGATCCAGATGGCGGAGTCCAATCACGGCGGCCGGCAGGGCCACCGCCAGGACCACCAAACGAGACAGGATCCAGAATCGTGGACGATGGTCGGAGCGGCGTGGCCGCGCGGGACCGTAGGGGGCATAGGTCGAGCGAAACGCGACGCTCCGTGTCATGATGGCGCTATTCCTTAGTGTCTGTCCGGAGAGCCTTGCAAGAACACCACATACGGCAAGCGATTCGGGCACATGCACACGACATACTGCGGTTCCCGAGACTTTCCGGACGGGCCCTTACGTTTTCTACGGCCTCTCGGGGCTACCAGCCCTTTATGCGAGACCTCAGGACGTTCGTCAACTTATCAGCAGCCAGACGCAGACCCCGGGCCGCCTCGGCCACCTCCTCGTCGTCATGCTCCGGCAAGGTGGTGATCTGAAGGA
>JANQGN010000285.1 GCA_028277295.1 Rhodospira sp. | reverse complement strand
CGTCTACGCGCTGCTGGAGAACGACATGCGGCGCATCCTGGCCTACTCCATCGTCAACCAGGTGGGGTTCATGGTCTGCGGCATCGGCATCGGCACCGAGATGGCCCTGAACGGCGCCGCGTCCCATGCCTTCGCCCACATCATCTACAAGGCGCTGCTGCTGATGAGCGCGGGCTCGGTGCTCTACATGACCGGCCTGCGCAAGTGCACCGACCTGGGCGGGCTGTTCCGAACCATGCCGATCACCACCGTCTGCGGCACCATTGGCGCCCTGGCGATCTCGTCCTTCCCGTGGACCTCGGGCTTCGTCACCAAGTCCATGATCACCCAGGGCGCCGCCGACGAGCACCTGATGACCGCCTGGATGCTGTTGCAGGCGGCCAGCGCGGGCGTGTTCCTGCACGCCGGTATCAAGTTCCCCTGGTTCGTGTTCTTCCAGAAGGACAGCGGCTTGCGTCCCAAGGACCCGCCCTGGTCCATGCGCGCGGCCATGATCCTGTTCGCCGTCCTGTGCATCGGCCTCGGCGTGATGCCCGGACCGCTGTATGCCCTCCTGCCCTACCCGGTGGACTACGCCGCGTACACCGGCGCTCACATCGTCACCCAACTCCAGTTGCTGCTGTTCTCCGGTCTGGCGTTCTTTATCCTGTTGCCCTTGATGAAGCGGACGCTGACGCTCACACTCGACGTGGACTGGCTGTACCGGGTAGCCGGGCCAGCGTTGGCGATGTTCGCGCGCGACACCGTGGGGCGCGCCTGGAGCGGCGGCCTTGGCGGCGCCCGGCGCGGCATCGACGGACTGATCACCTGGACCGAGGCCACCCACGGCCGCGGCGGCACCCTGGGCCGCACCTGGCCTATTGGCGCCTCGGCGGTGATGGTGGCGTTGTTCCTTTTGGCCTACCTGATGCTGTTCTTCCTCTGGCCGGCCTGAGGGCGCCCGCGAGGAGCGCGGTCGGCCGGGCCTTGACATCCTCTGGGAGATGGCCCCGTGCAACGCCTGCGGATCGACCAGGACTACCTTGTCTCCACGCTCCAGCGCTTGCTGGCCATCCCCAGTCCCACCGGACTCACCGACAGTGTCGTCCTGGCCGTGGGCGATGAACTGGAGCGGCTGGCCATCCCCTACGAGCTGACCCGGCGCGGCGCCATCCGCGCCAACATCCAGGGGATTCGCTACAGCCCCGACCGGGCCATCATCGCTCACCTGGACACCTTGGGCGCCATCGTCAAGCGCCTGAAGGAGAACGGCCGGCTGGAGATGTTGCCCATCGGGACCTGGTCGTCCCGGTTCGCAGAGGGCGCGCGGGTGACCGTCTACGGCGATGAGGGCCGCGCCTGGCGTGGCACCATCCTGCCCCTCAAAGCCTCCGGCCACACCTTCAATGAGGCCGTGGACACCCAGCCCACCAGTTGGGAGCAGGTGGAGCTGCGACTCGACGAGGTGGTCCACGACATCGCCGGCCTTGAGCGTCTGGGCGTCCATGTAGGCGACCACATCGCGGTGGATCCGAATCCCGAGTTCCTGCCCAACGGCTTCATCAACAGCCGCTTCCTGGACGACAAGGCGGGCGTCGCCGCCATCCTCGCCGCCGCCAAGGCCGTCAAGGATGCCGACCCCAAGATCCCCGTGGACTGCCACCTGCTGTTCACCATCTCCGAGGAGGTGGGCGTGGGCGCCAGCCACATCCTTCACGGCGACGTCGCCGAGATGGTGAGCGTGGATAACGGCACCATCGCCCCCGGACAGAACACCAGCGAGTACGGCGTCACCATCTGCATGCAGGACAGCAGCGGTCCCTTCGACTGGCACCTGACGCGGCGCCTGCTGACCCTATGCCAGGCCTGCGGCATCGAGCACAGCCGCGACGTGTTCCGGTACTACCGCAGCGACGGCGCCGCCGCCCTGGAGGCTGGCAACGACATCCGCACGTCGCTGGTGTGCTTCGCCTGCGACGGCTCTCACGGATGGGAGCGTACCCATGTCAAGTCCCTGATCGCCCTGGCCGAGTTGCTGGCCCATTACATCCAAATGCCGCCCATTTTCGAACGCGACAAGGTGCCCCTGGGGCCGCGTAGCGACTTCCCGGATGTCCAGTTGCAGGACGATTGATCCTCGCCTCAAAGGTTCCGACGGATCGTCCGCCGTCAACAAAGTGTTCAAGGGTTCCCCTGTATAAGACGGACCGGTCCTGGCACAAGGAGGTCCCGGCATGCCCCTGCGGCGCGGCGTCATTCTGGCCGGCGGGCGGGGCACCCGCCTGGGCGCGCTCACCAGCGACTGCCCAAAGCCCATGCTGACGGTGGGCGACCGGCCCTTCCTCGATCACCTCATCACCCATCTCGCCCGCCAGGGCCTGACCGAGGTCCTGCTGCTGGCCGGCTGGCAGGGAGCACGCATGCGGGCCGCCTATGACGGCCGGCGCGTCGCCGAGGCGACGGTTTCGGTGGTGGTGGAGCCGGAGGCCATGGGCACCGGGGGTGCCTTGCGTTTCGCCGCCGACCGGCTGGCCCCCCCCTTCGCCCTGGTCAATGGCGATACCCTGTTCGACGTCGACGTCCAGGCCCTGGCCGCCAGCCCCGGGGACTGGGCCGCCGCCATGGCGCTCCGCCACCTGGACGACACCAGCCGCAGCGGCTGTGTGACTCTGGAGGACGGCCGGGTCACTGGCTTCCGGGAACGTGGCGACGGCGGACCCGGGCGTGTCAACGGTGGGGTCTACGTGGTCCGCCCCGGCCTGCTGGACGCCATTCCCGGCCCCTGTTCCCTGGAGCGGGACATCTTCCCCGGGCAGGCGGCGGCCGGCCGGCTGGCTGGCCAGGTGTTCGCGGGCCTGTTCATCGACATCGGCGTCCCGGCGGACCTGGCCCGGGCCCAGACCATCGTGCCGGCCTTCATGGGAGACAACGGATGACAGTGACGGTCCACGCCACCACGCTGGACGGCGTGAAGCTGATCGAGCCCCCTACCCAGTTCGAGGACTTCCGGGGCGAGTACATCGAGATCTACAATGAGGCCCTGTACCGCGCCGCCGGCATCACCGAGACCTTCATCCAGGACGATATCTCGGTCTCGCACCGCCACGTGTTGCGCGGCATTCATGGCGACGACAGCACCGCCAAGCTGGTCTCCTGCCTCTCCGGCCGCTTCTACCTGGTGGTCATCAACTGGGACCCGGACTCGCCACAATACCGACAGTGGACGTCGTTCACCCTGTCGGACCGCAACCGGCATCAGGTGCTGATCCCGCCCAGGTTCGGCAATGGCCATGTGGTGCTGAGCGACACGGCCATCTTCCACTACAAGCAGACCACCAGCTATGACCGCGCCCGGCAATTCACGGTGCTGTGGAACGATCCGGACCTGGGTATCGACTGGCCCGTCCCCGCGCCCATCCTGTCGCGCCGCGACCGGGGCCTGCCGTGACGACCGCCCCCGCATCGCGCGCCCGCGTGCCCCTGGCCATCGTCCCCTGCGAATGGGACGTGGCGGACCTGGCCGAGAGCCTGGGCGCCTATGACCTCGTCGGCGTGTTCGACGTCGACCCGGCGCGGGACACCCATGGCTTGCCGCACCTGGGCGGCGATGACGCCTTCGCGGACTGGCAAACGCGCCGGCCCGGCCTGAAGGTGTGCCTGGTGATCGATCCGCCGGCCCTGCGCGAGCGCCTGACCGCCCACTATGGCCCTGAAAACCTCGTCGGCCTGATCTCGCCGCACGCATCCGTTTCCGCCCGGGCCCAGGTCGGGCCCGCTGGGATCATCCAGCGTGGTGTGACCATCATGCCCACGGTGCGCATCGGTCGCGGCTGCAACATCAATATCAATGCCACGCTTCACCACGAGGTAACCCTTGAGGACTATGCTTCGGTGGGGCCGGGCGTGATCGTTCTGGGCACGGTCCATGTGTGCCGGCATGCCAGCATTGGCGCCGGCGCCATCGTTCATCAGAACGTGACCATCGGCGCGGGGGCCCGCGTCGGCGCCGGGGCGGTTGTGGTGCGGGATGTGGCCCCTGGTCAGACCGTGGTCGGCGTGCCGGCGCGGCCCATCAAGCAGGAGGCAGGATGAGCGACGATCGCGTCACGGTGCTGATCCCCACGCTCAATCGCACGGAGTTCGTGGTGCGGGCGCTGGCGTTTTACGCGCGCGGCGGCTTCACCGGGCGCATTATCCTGGGCGATTCCTCCAAGGCGCCGCACGCCCAGTTGGTCCAGGCGGCCGTGGAGACCCACGCGAGCCGTCTTAACATTCATCTGGAACCGTTGCCCAAGGACCGCTATCCAACCATGGCCGAGTGCGTGCAGCGCATGGTCGATCTGGTCGAGACGCCCTACATGGTGATGGTCCCCGACGATGACCTTCACATGCCCGGCAGCCTGCGGGCGGCGCCCGACTTCCTCGATGGGCACCCCGGCTACGTGGGCGCGATGGGTGAGCGGCTGAACATCAAGCTGGGCCGGGTAACGCCCTGGGGGCCGGTGGACTGGGCGATCATGGCCCGCTATGCCGACTTCGAGAACCCGGACCCGGTGAGACGGCTGGTGTACTACACCGCCCATGGCCTCAGCCTGTACTATGCCGTGATGCGCTCGGACATCTGGCGCGCCTGCCTGACCGCCAGCCAAACCCTCAACCTGCCCTACTTCGGGGAAGAGTTCCTGCCCAACTGTCTGTCGGTCATTCGCGGCCGCTTCAAGATCCTGCCGCGCCTCGGTCCCATCGCCCAGACGGACGACTCTGGGGGCATCTGGCGCCGGAACACCTCCTATGGGTTGATCAATGACCCGCGCTGGCCGGCGTTCCGCGAAGGGCTGATGGACATGCTGGGGCGCGAACTGGTCGACGCCGCCAGCCCGGACATGACCCTGGACGAGGCCCGCAGGATCATCGACCGGGAGATCTGGCGGAACCTGGTGCTCTTGATGCCCAGCCATTTCGCCATGACCCACACCCCCAACTACACCCCGCCGGTATTGCCGGACAGCAAGGAGGTTCTGAGGCCTTTTCCCGAGTACCAGGAGCTCAGCGCGTTTCTGGAGACACCGATCGCGCCGCCCGTCACCCGCGCGGCGGTGGAAGCGGCGCTGGCCGAGCGGCGGGCGGGGGTCGCGGCGGGCGCCGACGCCGCCGCGCTGGCCGATGCCTGCGCCGCGCAAGCCCAGGACGCCGCCCTGGCCGACCAGGTCAGCGAAGCCGCCCTGTGGTATCGCATGAGCCTGGCCATGGCGCCGTCACCGGTCACCCGCATGATGCTGGGGAAACTGCTGGCCGACGACGGCCGTGGCAGTGAGGTTCAGGCCCTCCTGGCCGGCTAGGCAGGCAGGCCAGGGCAATGGGGTCAGGTTAACGCGGGCAACGGTCCGCGCGTTCGATGGAGATCCTTCGCACCTTTCAGGCGCTCAGGATGAGGTTCCTATATTTAAGACAACCTCATCCCGAGCGAGCCCCCGCGTCAACCTTCAGATGGACGCGGTTCCACACCGTACGGCGACGCGGAGCGTCGCCTGGGCGAGCCGAGGGACCTCCATCGTCTCGCGCAGCCCTGTCCGTTAACCTGGGCTCGTCGCCCTGGGATCCAGGCCCGCGATCTTGTGTCCCGAGCGTGCGTGGCGTAGCGTAGAGTCAGGCTGAGAAACAGCCAGAGACCTTGTTTTTCTTGCGGAAACCGGGTCTCGCAAGGAGCGGCCGCGGTCCGGGACGGCTTTGTTGAAGCCCAGCGATGTGACCGCCGGTGACGGAAAGGGACGACAGAATGTTCGACATTTCCTTTTTCAAATCCATCGACGACGTCAAGCGGCGCATCGTCGCTGGTGTGTTCGGGCCAACCGACGCGGCCCAGTTAGAGGCCACCCTCGAACAGCACCGCAGCACGACGCCGACGGTCTTCAACGTGGAGACCACGAACTACTGCAACATGACCTGCATCATGTGCCCGCGCACCACGTTGATGACCCGCAAGAACATCTGGATCGATGACACGGTGTTCGAGCGGGTGCTGGACCAGATCACGCCCCTGGCCACGGCCGACCTCGAGGACTTCTGGACGTTCGTACGCGATCGCTGGAACGTTCGCTATGAGAACCCGGACGAGAACGCCTTTTACTTTCACGTCGTCTCGCGCTGCCTGATCCTGCATGGCTATGGCGAGCCCCTGCTGGACAAGAGGATCGTGCAGCGGGTGCAAGCATGCACCGACCGAGGCATTCCCACCTACTTCTCGTGCGTTCCGGCGAACATCACCGTGGCGCGCTGCCGCGCTGTCATGGAGGCGGGCCTCACGGTGCTCAAGTTCTCGCTGGATGGCCTGAACGACGAATTGCAGAAAAAAATCCGTGGCAAGCGCAACAACTTCACCAAGGCGTTCGACACGATCCTTGAGATCCTGGAGATGAAAAAACGCGAGGGCCTCGAAACAGTCATCGTGCCCACGATGATCGCCTTGTCCGATGACGAGGACGCCCGGGCCATGCACCGCCAGTTCCTGGACCTGTGGACCGGTAAGGACGTGTTCGCCTATGTGAAGAGCCAGGATAATCGCTGGTACTTCGAGGAAAATGACGCCGCCGAGAACCGCTCGCATTACGAAAGTCAATATTGCGAGTTCCCCTGGACCTCGCTCACCGTCATGGCCGACGGCAACGTGGTGCCCTGCACCCAGGACTACGACGTCGAGATGGTGCTCGGCAATGTGATGGAAGAGTCCCTGGTGGACATCTGGAACGGCGAGACCTATCGCAACCTTCGCCACTGGCATGTGACGGGACAGTTCCCACCAGGGCACAAGTGCGCCGAACGCTGCGATCAGAAGAAGATCTGCGGCTACCTGGGGCTCAACCCCGTGACCGCCAAGCTCGCGGTGGCGCCAGGCTCGGCGAAACCGCCCTGTGCCAAGCCGTCCGCCCAGCACCGCGCCCCGCCGATCGCGGCCCAGAGCTGAGACCCGCGGCCTATGACCGATGGATTCCTGTTAGGGCGTTTTCGACGGCAACTGACTCGCCAAAAACACCCTAATATATTGATATTGGAGCAAATCGTCGTCGCGATCCGTGCCGGATCGCTCGGGATTTGCTCTAGGGTGCGCTCGCGCCATCAGGCACAACACACCACCCCGCGGGAAGGCGGCCGAGCACGCCTCACCCGGCACCGCATAAGAGTCATGGCCAAAGATCACAGATTTGGGACCATCCCACGACAGGACCGAACCGTGATCCCTCCCTTCGTCGCATGTCGGCGACACACCCCCGGCCGCACACCGGCGAGCCCGTTGACTGGCCCCGGGGACGGTATGTCCGTGCCGTCTCCCCGGCCTTCGTGAAAGGTGAAGACCGTGATCGAAGACGACATTCTGAACAGTTTCGCTGGCACCAACTGCGTGGTCACCGGCGGCACCGGCATGATTGGCCGCGCGGTGGTGCGCCGGTTGTGCGATGCCGGCGCCCATGTGCGCAGCATCTCCCTGGATGATATCGTCGTCGATAACCGTGCCGAGCATGTGAAGGCGGATCTGGCCGACTTCGTGCGGATCAAGGACCTGACCCAGGACATGGACTATGTGCTGCACGTCGCGGGCATCAAGGGCTCGGTGGACGTGACCAAGTCCAAGCCAGCGAGCTTCCTGGTGCCCCTGTTGCAGATGAACACAAACGTCCTGGAGGCCGCGCGCCAGAACAAGGCGCGCAAGGTGGTCTATACCAGCACCATCGGCGCCTACGCCGCCGCCGAGGTGTTCCGCGAGGACGACTACGACGAAAGCCAGCCGCCCATGGACCAGTACCCAGGCTGGGCCAAGCGCATCGCGGAAATGCAGGTCCAGACTTATCACGTCCAGTACGGCCTGGAAAACTTCGCGGTGGTCCGACCCTGCAACATCTATGGCCCCGGCGACAGCTTCAAGCCGGAGAGCGCCATGGTCATTCCCACCCTGATGGCGCGCATCGCCCGGGGCGATGACCCGGTCACGGTCTGGGGCGATGGCTCGGCCATCCGTGACTTCGCCTATTGCGCCGACGTGGCCGACGGCACCATCCAGGCGCTGTACCATGGCACGCGCGGCAGCTTCGTGAATCTGGCCAGCGGCGAGGAGGTGTCCATCCGGACGCTCGTGGAGACCCTGGCCTCGTTCATCGACTTCCGCTACGCGTTCGACACCAGCAAGCCGTCGGGCTATCCGCGCCGGGTGATGGACATCAGCCGGGCGCGAGAGTGGATCGGCTACAATCCCTCCACCAGCCTGCGCCAGGGTCTCGAAGAAACCTGGACCTGGTTCCAGGCAAACCAGGACGAGCACAAGAACCGCAAGAACTACTTCGCCGAGGCATGACAGGGATCCACGACCATGAACGCCTCGACGACCAGCCCCCCCCAAGTGGTGGTCGCGGAGAACATCAGTTATGTCCGCCAAATCCTATCGGTGCTCGATCCGGCCCGGCCCCTGTGGGTGATCGCCACCGGCAACGCCGTCAACCGAGCCCTCTATGGGTCGTTCTTGAAGCCGGCGCAGTTCATTGCCATGCCCGCCGCCATGTGCTGGGGATGCCTCGCGGATCAATCCCCGCCCGACGCCTGGCGACGCATGATCGACGTCGTGGCCGCCAATCGGCCGGTGCTGGATCAAGTGGTTGATCTGCTGCCGGCGGGCAGCGAGCTTCTGTTCTGCCACACCATGGGGCCGCTGCCCCTGTTCGCCCTGCTGTTCCGGGCGGCGGCCGCCGGCCACAGGCTGGTGGAGCTGGACTCCGACATCCTTGGCGGGATGTTCCGCATCCAGCGCCACGCACCGGACGACCTGGCCGGCACGGCGCACCCCGCCTTCATATCCCTCGTCCAGCATGCCAGCCAGGCGCTGGGCGGTCCGATGAAGTACGTGGAAGTGACGCCCCGCAACGGCGACGACTGGCGGTATGGCGCGTTGGGCATTGACGGCACCGATCTGGGCGAACGGCGCTGGGTGGCGCTAGATGACTGGTCGACCCTGGCCGAGCGCTATCGTCCACTGGTGGACGCGGTGTTGCCCGCGCGGGGAGCGGGACGCCGGGCCCTTCTGCTCGACGATACAGTTCTAGCGGATCCGCGCGTGGACCTGCCCGCCAGCCGCGCCGGGCTGAGCGAGGCCGTCCGCGAGATGCTCACCGAGGGCTGGGAGGTCCACGTCAAGCCCCATCCCAGATCGCCCGATACCATCTTGCTGCTGGACCCGGACCTGACGGCCCGCCTGTCGGTGTTGCCCGCGTGGCTACCCGCGGAGTTGCTGATGGGGCAGTATGACCGCCTGGCCTACCTGACCTCTAGCACATCGCTGACCGCCGGCGGGGGGGAGCGTTTGTGCCTGCTGCCGCGTGTACGCTACCGCCACGAGTCGGGCGAGTCGTTCTGCTGGTCGCTGTTCCGCCTGGCCTTCCTGCGTGGCGACACGCCCGTCACCCTCGTCGCGCCAGGTGCGCCCGGACCAGAACCGGACGACGCGAACTAGAAACGATCATCGCCCATCGGCCCCGGCGGGTCAGGAGACCGACGCCGCGCCGGGTGCCTCGCCATCCTTGATCAGGCCCACCTCGGCCAGGCCCGTCCGCCACATGTGCCGAAGCGCCGCCTCCAGGTGGCGCGCGAACCGTGGACCGTCACAGAGAGGCGAGGCGGCGACCCGCGCGCGCAAGCCCTTGCGAAGCGCGGCCAGATCCGTCAGCCGATGCGCCCAGGAGGCGGCGAGGTCCACGTAGGCGTCGTCACTGTCGACGATCCAGTCCGACAAACCCACGTTGCTCAGGTGGGTGGCGGCGTGGCGCCCGGCGAAGGTGGGGCCCGGCCAGGTGATCACCGGCACCCCCATCCACAAGGACTCGCAGGTGGTCAGGCCACCGGAGTACGGCCAGGGATCGAGGGCGATGTCGACCTCATTGTAGGTCCGCAGGTGGTCCAGATGCCCGGTATGGCCGCGCATGACGACCCGCGCCGCGTCGATCCCCTGGTCACCAAAAAGGGTCTTGTACCGGGCCTGCACCTCAGGGACGCCAAATCGCTTGCCTTTGAGCAGCAGACGGCTATTGGGCACGCCTTTGAGGACACGTGCCCACAGCGCGACCATGTCGGCGTTGATCTTGACGGGATTGTTGAACGATCCGAACGTCACCATGTCCCGCATCTGCGCCGGCAAGGGCCAGACGGGCGGCGCGTAATCGACGGGGTCAAACACAACGTACCCATGCGGCATACGGTGTATGCGCTCTGAGTACCACTTATCATCGCCAGGCGGGACCTGAACAGCGTCGGCGATCAGCCAGTCCACCCCGGGAACGCCGGTGGTGTTGAACAACCCGCCCACCCATTTGACTTGAACCGGCGCGGGCCGTTTCGGGTAGATCCCCAGCCGAACGCCGTAGCCGTGCCCGGCCATATCAATCAAGATGTCCACACCGTCGGCGCGGATCTCTTCAATCAGCCGATCGTCGTTCATGGCGCCGACCATTTTCATGGTCGCGAACGTCTCCAGGCGCTGCGTCAGGTCGTCGCGACGCGGACGACCATGATAGGCAATCAGACGGAATGCGGTCCGGTCCAGGTTCTCCAGCGCTTTAATAGAAAATCCCAAGGCTGGATGGCGGTGGAATCCTGAGGAGACCAGCCCCACCGTTAACGGGCGGTCCGGGTCGGCGTCTTTCGAGAAGGCCTGGAGCCTGTCGTCTGGCGCCGAGGCGAAGCGGCGCGAAAAATCGTCGATGGCAGCCCGAATCGTGGCTCGGGTCGCAGATGGTAGATAGTGGAGATACATCACGGTGTTCGCGATGGCGGACCTGGTTGACGTGCCGACGTGAGCGGCCCACCGTAAATGCCTGAATGTATCGTCGACTCGACCCTCTTCGTAATAAACATTACCGATGTTAAGGAGGGCCTCGGACGAGGCCGGATCAAGTTTCAGAATCCCCTTAAACTCTTCAATGGACTCGTCGAGGCGCCCCAGATCCTGGAGCAGCAGACCAAGATCCAGACGCGGCACCAGTGATTTTGGCGACAGATAGTTGGCCCTCTTGAAACACACCGAGGCCCGCTCATGATCCCCGGCGTTGTTCAGGGCACGTCCAAGGCACGTATAGAACCCGTCAATGGTGGGACTCATGCGAATGGCGTGCCTGGAGAACGCCGCCGTCCTGTAAATGTCACCCATCGAATCGATGGCGATCAGATTGTTGATAAGGCACTGCCTGTTATCAGGAACGTCCGTCAAGAGCACCTGGTACAGGTCGGATGCCTCCTGCCAACACCCGATCGAAAGCAATGAATCCGCGACGGAACACCGAACGTCCATGTCGCCGCGCTTAAGCGTCGCCACCCGGGTCCACTGCTCCACCGCGCCACGGGTAACCCCGGCGTCATGGAGACACCACCCCCGGTGCCAATAGGCGGACGCCGTGTCTGGGGACATGGCGACAAAGGCCGCCGACACGTCCGCCGCCTCGTCCGTCCTGCCCCCCCGACGCAAACTCTCGATCAGGGTCTCCCAGCCCAGGCGATAGGCCGGGAACCGGCGGACAAAATACCGCGCCGCCTGCGCCACGGTTTCGGGCGCGGCGGTGTCGCGAAGGGCGTCCAACTCCTCGGCGATCAGCAACGCCGTGTGGACGTCCGCCGGCAACAGCGCCCAGCGTTCAAGAATGTCCAGATGTTCGTGGTCTTCCGTCATGGTCTGGCGACCATCCTCGCTGCGGCACAACGCTTTCCCGCCGCGGGCAGGTCGGACCTGACGTTCCGACTCCATCACCGGGCATGGAGAGCAAGCCCGTCCGTGGTTGTGCGCCACCGGTCACGCTCGGCCTGATTGGCGCCCCGTGGCCCCCGCGTCCTTGGGGCGGAGTGGATTGCGGACCGCCGCCACCCAGGGATGACCGGGACGGGAAAGAGCGGCGCGACGACCCGACACACACCCTTGCCTACCCTTGCCCGGGCGACCCGCGTCGCCAGTGATCCGCCGGCCCTACCTTAGAGCCTTGTGAGGGGTTTTGGTCTCACCCTCCACGCTCCAAAGTTCAGATTCTGAAGCAAATCGTCCCCAAAAAGGTCTTCCAGGGCGATCCGGTCCCGATCGCTCGGGATTTGCTCTAGAGCCTGTTGACACTTGGCGCGCCGTGGTCGTGCGCCAAGTGTCAACAGGCCCTAGGCAAACATGGGCACGAGCGCGGAACCGACTGGCCGTCGCCGTCTCTCGTCGTGCTTGTGGGGATAGAGGAATAGACTGCTGTGTTTCCGGTTCGCCCGGAAAAGGAAGAGGGTGAGGGTGACCGCCTGAAGCGGCCACCCTCACCCTTGAGACTTAGAACAGACGCAGCACGGCCTGCTCGGACTGCTGGGCGATGGACAGGGAGATGGTGCCCAACTGCTGGCGAGTCTGCAACGACAGCATGTTCGCCGACTCGGCGTTCATGTCTGCGTTCACCAGCTGACCGGCGCCCGACTCCAGGGTGTTGACCATGTTCTCGGTGAATTCGCGGCGGATTTCCATCAGCGCGGCATTCCGGCCGAACTCGGCCGCCTGGGAGCGAACCCGATCCAGGGCATCATCAACCTTGCCAATGGCAATGGTCGCGTCCGCCTGCGTGGCGGTCCAGGCAGTGGTATTCGCGTCACCGGCCGTGAGGCTAAGGCCGCTCTTGGTGAAGTCGGTCCCGCTCACGGTGAGCTTGCGCGTATCGTCATCCACGCTGAAAACGACCTCCAACTCACGCAGGCCGGAGTCGGTCGTGGTCAGCCCCACCAGGTTGATACCGTTGTAGACGGCATCCTTCATCTGGTATTCGAGCTGCGTGGCCAAGCTGTTGAACTGGGCCGCCAGATTGGTGCGCTCGGTGGAGCAGCTTTCGGCCTTGGCCGCCTCGGCGGTCGCCTTCATCTGCTTCAGCAGGTCTTCCGCGCTCTCCAGGGCCTGGGTGGCCGTCTCGATGACGTTGATGCCTTCCAGGATGTTGTTCTTGATGGTGGAGAGGTCGGCGGCCGTGCTGTTGAACTCGCGAGCCTTGAAGAAGGACAACGCATCGTCAATGGCGCTGTTCACCTTTTTACCGGTGGACAGACGCTCCTGAGTCGTGTCGATCAGGCTGGTGGTGCGCTGCAGCGACAGCAGGTTGGCCCGAGTCGCCGAAGACAGGCTAATGTCAGTCATGGGGTCACTCCTTTTCTAGGGGCATTCCTTGCGCCCAGTTCTAGGCGGGACATAGGGTGGCCAGGCATGTACGGCCCTCAACACCCACACGCTTGGTACTTTACACCCCCCCCCGTTGACGCGCAAGACACAGACATCTCTGGTCGCGCATGGACCGTTGGGATCCGCTTTAACGTCCGGAGACTCTCCAAGCACCTTGCCCATGATCGCTCCTGGCGGGTCGATCCCGCACGCCAAGCGCGAGGGCATCGGGCTCCACATCCCATATGGCGATCAGACTCGGGCATGGCGCCGGCAGACTCGACTCAGGCCGGCGGCGTTTCCCGCAGCCCCATGGCCAGGTTCTGGTTAATGGAAATCAGAATTTCCAGATCGTCCGGATTCAAGGCCCTGAGCGCCTTTGTCGTCTGCCTGTCGACAAAGATGCTGAGGCTCATGATGTTGGCCTTGATCTCGTTCGGCAGCTTGTTGGCCGGGTCGGTAATATCCGCCTGCATGATCGTCCAAAGCAAGTGATTGAACCGCAAGGCCTGGGTAAAACGGCTGCGGTCCGAGGCGTTTTTCTGGGCCTCACCCAGCATCTGAGCGGCCTTGCTGAACGCCATCGCCTCGACCTCCCGGGGCGTCATGCTCTGGCGCTGCGCCGACTGATACGCCTTGACCTGTTCCTTGATCATTCCTTGAGATCTCCGATTCATACTCGATGAGCTTCTTGCAGATCTTTAACGCCTTGTAGTGATCGCCCTCAATAATCCTTCTGGACATCTCGACCGAGAGATCAACGCCACGCTCATCGACAGACATGTCAAGAATATGCTTAAGCAATGGGAAGTAAAAATCATGGAACGTCGGCTGGTTAGACGGATCGAGATACATGCTCAGGATCATATAATATATCTGCTTGGCTGGCGTGTCCGCCTCATCCTTTCGGAGAATATCCTTCTCGCGCACGACGGGAACGCGATTATGGATCACCAACTCGGCCTTGCCATGCCCATTAGAGATGACGGCCGTCCCGACGATGATCTTCTCGTTTGGTTTCAGGGTGAGCTTCAATGGCATGGTGACGCACCAAGGTTTACATTGTCTTACCGAACCGACGGGGGTCGCCTCCGCGCCGTGGCCGGCCGGTACGCGCTCCGGCCCGGACCCGCGCCGCCGCATCTGGAGCCCCCCCGCGCGGCCCACCGCGCATGCCCATCAATGGCCCGCGCGCCGGTCCCACGGGGTATCCCGCGCCCGTCGGCAGATCACGATACGTCAAGATGACCAAGCCTGTCCCGCCGATTCGGTTTGGCCGCGGGGCGCCAAACACGGATGGACGATCCATCCGGGGCGCTTGCGCCGATGCTCCAAGGGAGAGCCGTCGCGCGCCAGGGGCGCTCATGATGGGTTTCCTCAATTTTTTCTAGATTCGCCCTGACGAGACCCCGTCGGCCCCATTCGCCAGCGCCCGTCCCCCGCACGGCACCGCACGCCGGCCCCTGGTCGCGAGGCCGGCGGCGACTCCCGTGACGATCGACCGCCCGCCCGCCACAGTCAGATCTGGATATCGGTAAACGGGCCCTTGTAGATGCTTTGCATGATGGTCTTGTAGCGGGTGATGTCGCCGGCCGACTGCGCCAAGCTCTGCTCGACGGCCTCGAACTGGCGCCGGGTCTCTTCCTCGATCTCCGTCACTTTCTCGGTCTTCTGACCAACGAGATCGGACAACTCGGAATCCAGCTTGTCGATGTCCCGCTGAACGCGCGCCACCAAGGGCCTCACATCGATGTCGATTTGCGTCAGCTGGTACGAAACATCACGCAAATGGCTATCGGCGTCGCGGACCGCCTGGCGCATGGCGTCGAAGTCGGTGAAGTCGTCGTAGTACCAGGCCGGCATCAACCCCAGGCCGCCCTTCTGAACCGTCCCCGTGAAGGTGGTCGTGCCATCCAAGTCAAACTGGATTTCATCGTCGCCAGACAGAACGATGTTCTGGATGCGGTCCCCGTCGTGGGAGATCGTCCCCTCCAGTTCCTCGCCACCCGGTTCGTCGACGGCCTGCATGATGTTGGCCGTCGGCTCGTTCTGGTAGCTGGTCCCTTCCGACGCCCCGGTACCGATGAGGTTGAAGCTGGTGCCCAAGAAAAGCCCCTGGAACGTGTGCTCGACGGCGAAGTCCGTGACCTGCACGCTTTTCGCCTCGGGTTCAAGCGTCTCCGGGTCAACACGGCCCAACAGATTATATTTACTGGTATAACGATCGGCGATCTCGTTGATGTCCTTGAGCTTCTGATTAAACTGCTCCACATAGTAATCTTTGCTATCTGGATTGGCTTCCGCCCTGTTGATGAACGACCGCATCTCCAACAGGATGAACTGCACATCCGAGATCTGTTGCTTGCCGTTGTCCACCGCCTTTTCCACCGCCTCCAGATCCCGCAGGCGGCCGGACAAGGTTCCCCGCCGGCTTTGGAGAGACTGAATTTCTCTGTCGTAGTCGGCGTTGATGGCGTCGGTCTTCTTGCGCATGTCTGTGTACATGCGCTCGGCGATCCGCACGGTGTTCAGGTTTGTGTCGGATGTCGACAGCAGGCTGCTCGACCCGCCGCTGGTCAGCGCGTTCACCATGGTTCGTCCCTCGCAAGGTCTTCTACCTCAGCACGCCTGGAACCGGCGGCCGCAGGGAATAATGATCCAGGATTGTATCATGGATCGGGCCGGCCGGAAACCAAGCCGAATGGCTGGCCAGGGCGACGAGCCCAGGTTAACGGACAGGGCAGCGCGAGACGATGGAGGTCCCTCGGCTCGCCCAGGCGACGCTCCGCGTCGCCGTAGAGTGTTGAACCGCGTCCATCTGACGGATGGACGCGGGGGCTCGCTCGGGATGAGGTTATCTTAAACATATTAACCTCATCCTGAGCGCCTGAAAGGTGCGAAGGATCTCCATCGGAGTCCCGTGACCCTCGCCCTTGTTAACCTGACCCCGTTGCCCTGAATGGCTGGCCCCGCCCCAACCCGAGCCGACACGGAAACTCGATGGTCACACTCAACGACGGGCGGACTCACACGGTGTCGCCGAAGTGCCGCAGGGTGGCGATCAGGGCGTCCACCTGGGCATCGCGCTCGGCGGCATCACGCTGATTGGTCGTGAACTGCATCAGGCGGGTTTGCAGCCATTCCGTCACCGGGCACCGCGCCCCGGCCAGGGCGGTGTCGCGGAAGGCCGGCTCCTTGTGGATCGGCATCCAGGCGGCGTAGATGCCGTCGCCCCCCTGGGACATGAAGGTCTTGCGAAAGTCCTGCCAGGCGATGCCGTGGTCCAGGCCATCGAACCGGGCGGCGAAGGTGTAGTGGCTGTTGACGGCCCCCTCGGGCGTCGCCTGCGGGCGCAACAGCGCCGAGCCCGCCAGCGCGCGCCGGAACGACTCGCCCATGGCGATGCGCAGATCAATGAACGCGCGCATGCGCTCGATCTGCGCCAGCGCCACCGCCGCCGGCAACCCGCCCAGGCGGTAGTTGTAGCCAATGCGATCGTGCCGCGCCCAGGCCGGGTCCTGCAGCTTGTCCCGGTCCACCCGCACCTTGCCAGAGGCCGCCGTCAGGTTACGGAACCCAAGACCGCCGACCTTGCGAATCGACTCGGCCAGCGCCGCGTCGTCGCAGCCGATGATCCCGCCCTCGCCGCAGGACAGATGCTTGGAGTTCTCGAAGGACCACGACCCGGCATCGCCGATGGTGCCGCCAATGCGTCCCTTGGGATCGGTGCCCAGATAGCACTGGGCGCAATCCTCCAGCACTTTCAGACCGTGACGCGCGGCGATCGCCATCAGGGCGTCCATGTCGCACACCTGTCCATACAGGTGCACGGGCATGATCACCCGGGTCCGGTCGGTGATGCGGTGCTCCACGTCCGCCGGATCCATCAGGAAGGTGTCGCGGTCCACATCGACCACCACGGCCCGCCCACCGGCATGGAGCGGCGTGAAGCCGCACATGCCGGGCGACAGGGCCGGCACGATCACCTCGTCCCCGGGCCCGACGCCCAGGGCCACCATGGCCGCGTGCAGGGTGCTGGTCCCCGAGTTGAAGCCGATGGCGTAGGACAGGCCCATGGTCTCGGCGAACAGCGCCTCCACCCGCTCGACCATGCTGCCGTCGGCGCCGGCGGAGAAACCGTTGTCCAGGACCTCGGTCAGATAGCGCAGTTCGTTGCCGGTGAAGCGCCAGCCGGGGCCGGCGGGGTCGATCGTTAGCATGGAGGTCACCGTGAGGTCTCGACGGCGCGGTTGAAGGCCGCCTGGTTGTCCAGATAGTCCTGCTGCCGGCTCCAGTTGATCCGCCACAGCTCCCGATCAAGCGCGGCCCGCACGATGGCCGGACCCGGCGCGTCAAGCGGCACCGCCGCGTAGAGGGCGCGAAAGAACGCCGCGTCCTCAGGATAGTCCAAGGTCAGCCGGACGGTGGCCCCCCGTTCACCGGGGCGCAGGTCGGGCCGGGCGACGCGCAGCCCGGCGCGGGCCATGAACACATCGATCACGTCCGTGTCCTGCAGGGGATCGGGCGCCTGGGCGGCCAGGCGCTCCAGGGCGTCGCGCGTGTAGGCGGCGGTGAACAGGCCGCACACGATATCATCCGGCGCCCGCCAGGCGTCGGCGTCGGCCTCCACCATGGCGTCCAGCACCCGCCGGCCGATCGCGTAGTCAAAAGCCAGGTCATCGCCATCGACCATCAGCACGCGGTCGACGGCGAAGGCATTGGCGCAATCCCGCCAACGGTGCAACTTATTGGCCAGGGCACCGCGAAACACCCCCGCGCCCTCGCGCCGCGCCAGATCCTCGACGGGATCATCCGAGGCGTCACGGCTGGTGGCGACGATCACCGGCACCCCCGTGAGGGCCGCGCGGCGGATCACGATCTGCAAGGCCGTCACACCGTCGACGATGGGAAACAGGCACTTGCCCGGCAGGCGCGAGGACGAGGCCCGCACCGAGACAAACGCGGCGGCGGTCATCGGGCCACCCCCGCGCCCCAACCATGGTGTTGGGTCAGAACCATTGCTGCAACCTTTCCAACGCGATGGCGAAGCCTTCGCCGTCGTTCTTATGGCCCTGCCAGATCTCCGGAATGAACGAGACCTCGGGCGCCAGGGTGTCGGCCAGCGTCGCCAGCCGGTCGAAGGCGATCTCGCCGGCGCCGATCTGCAAGCCCTCGCCATCGGTGCCGCGCGCGTCCACCAGGTGCATATGCCGGGTGAACGGCAGCACGGTGGCCGCGAACTCTTCGAACGACCAACCGAAGTAGGTGCAGGCCAGCTTGGAGTGAGACGTGTCCAGGCACAGGCGCAGCCCGGTGGCCTGGCAGAAGGCGGTGCTGCTCTCCGCGTCGAGGAACAGGTTGTGGTAGAGCTGGCCACCGAACAGCCACGGGAAGGGCGGCATGGTCTGCGGCAACACCTCGACGCCATCGCGGTCCACCCGCGCCAGGCCCTCGGCGACGCGGTCGTAGCGGCGGTCGCGCTCGGCCCGGTCGACGAAGCCATCCCGAGAGAACCCACCCACGTTAACGATGATCGGCGGCCGCTCGGCGCGCTGGAACCAGGGCTTCAGCGCCCGCGCCACGTCCACCACGCGCTGGAGTTCGTCGATGGAGCGACGACGAACCGCCGCGTCGGTGCTGGCCAGGTCAAGCAGGAAGTCGTTGGCGAACACCTCCGGCGCGTGAACCACCAAGTCCAGCGGCACCGGCCCGCCGAAGTAGTCCGACAGCGTCAGGTCCATGTCCTTGAAGCTCAGATGGAACTCCAGCAGATCCGGATTGGAGATCCCGGCCAACCGCCGGTGATCATGATAGCGGACAGGGACCCCCCAGGGCCGCCGGAAGGTGTACCGGGTCCAGGCGACCCGCTCGACCTCCAGGTCCGAGGGATAGAAAAAGGCCATGGCCGGCACCGCCCGCTTGGCGCGGCGCCCGATCAGCCGGTTCTTCTGGTAGGGCGGCAGACCGCGGCCCGGACACCGGACCAGGACATCGTCGGCGGCGATCAGGTCGCCGGCGGCGATGTCACGCGCCGCCACCAGGCTCTTGCCCAGGGCCTCGCGATTGATGAATTCGCCCTGGCTGATGCGCCGCACCCCGTCGCCCAGGGCCTCCTCAAGCTGGCGGATGGCCTCCACCATGGCCTGGAACTCGTCCGGCAACAGCGAGACCCGATGATCATTGCCCTCCTTGGCGCGGTCGTCGGTGAAGTGCTTCTCGATCACCCGGGCGCCCAGGGCGATCGCCGCCAAGGGAACATGATAGCCGCGCTCGTGCCCCGAATAACCGACGGGACAGTTCCCCAGGGTGCGCAGCCTGGTCAGGAAAGACAGATTGATATCCTTGAACGGCGGCGGATAGGCCGAATTGCAATGCAGCAACACCCAGGGGCTGGGCATCTGCTGGAGCACGGCGACCGCGTCGACGATCTCGGATTCCAGCGACATCCCGGTGGACAGCAGCACCGGCTTGCCCAGGGTCGCCACGGCACGGATGAGGTCGTGATTCACCAGGTCGGCCGAGGCGATCTTGTAGGCTTCCACCCCAAGCCCCTCCAGGACCTCAACCGAGCGCTCGTCGAACGGCGTGCAGAATGGCAGCACCCCCACCTTTCGCGCGTGGTCAAAGGCGCGGCCCAGGTCGTCCGGCGCCAACTGAAACCGCGACACCTGGTCCAGAACGTACTGGGAGCCCAGGTCCTCGTCGTGATCGTTGCTGGCGTCGCGGTACAGCGTCGACAGGTCGCGCAACTGGAATTTGACGCAATTCGCCCCCGACGCGGCCGCCAGGTTGATCAACTCGATCGCGCTGTCCAGGCTGCCGTTGTGATTGTTGCCGATCTCGGCCACCACCACCGCCGGGGCGGTCTCGGAAACCTCGAATGGGCCGATGCGAATCGGCGGCTGAACCGTGCTGGCGATGGCCTGCACCCGCCCCTGGGCATCCAGCAACGGCAAATACCGGACACCATCGGACAACAGGCTATTGATGTACTCGCTGGCATCGGACAACCGCGCGGACATGAAGGTGCGGTTCATCGCCCGGTTGACGGGCGCGTCAAGATCGGGGCTGGCGCCGGCGACGACGAAGCGGCGGAAGTCGCCGTCGGTCATGCACCCGCACAGAACGCCGCGTTCGTCGGTCACGAACACGACGCCGCACTTGTTGGAATCGATTTTCTGCAGGACCTGGAGCAGCGGCGTGCCGTCCAGCACAAGGTAGGGGGCCGTATGACGCGTAATATGATGCATGGACACCATCCTGGTGACGCCTCGAGACGGCGGCTTCGGCCGCCCGCATGGTTCGCCCGTGGCGGCGAAAGGCAGCAGTCTAGCCCCAAGACCCTACCAAATGGTTCCCTGGGCACCCAATCGGCGCCCGGCGATCAGAGCAGATCCGCCAGCCCCCGCCACCGCGCCATGGTCAGCGCCGACAGGGCCGCGAGTTGCTCGAACTCGGGCCCGGTCACGGCGGCCCGGAACGCGCTCGGGGTCAACAACCGCACCTCCACGCCGCCCTCCGGGGGGTGTCCCGTGGGCGCCACCCCCTGGGCAAGGAACAGGTGCAGCCGCGCCGTTTCCCGGTCGATGGCCAGCCCGCCGGTCCCCAGGGCGTGCCATGTGCCCCCGCCCAGACCGGTTTCCTCCAGCAGCTCGCGGCGCGCCGCCTGCTCCGGCGTCTCACCCGGATCCATGGCCCCGGCCGGCAACTCAAGGCTCATGCGCTCGCGCGCTGGCCGCCACTGGCGCACCATGGCGATGCGCCGGTCCTCGGTCAGGGCCAGGATGAGCACGCCGTCCGGCGCCGCCAGCCGGTACCACGCACCGCCCCGCCACGGCACGGTCTCGATCCGGAACCACGGTGTGGTGAGCACGGCACGGGCCTCGGTCACGTCGCCGCTCTCAGGCCATGCCTCTCCAAGCCCCGCGCCTTCGTTCGCCGTCGTCATTCACCGTCATCCGCGGCGTTGTAGAGCAGCGCCGAGCCCCGGGTGTCCAGGCCCACGGGCACATACATGAGATCGGACAACGCCTGGCGAATGGGCTCATGACGGTCGGGCGGGGCATAGAACAGCATGAACCCGGACGACCCGGCGCCCAGAAGCTTGCCGCCCAGCGCCCCGGCCGCCACGCCCCGGTCATAAATGTCGTCGATGGCCTCGTTGGCGATGCCCTCGCTCAGCTCGCGCTTCAGCCGCCAGGTCTCGTCCAGCATGCGGCCGAAGTCGTCCAGGTCGCCGGTGCCGGTCAGGACGGCGGCGGCCTGGTCCACCATGGCATGCATGCGCCGCAGGTGGGCGGCCCGCTTGTCCATGTTCTGAACCACCTTGGCCGCCAGGTTGGAGGCCAGGCGGGTGCGCCCGGTGAAGAACATCATCAGATGGCCACGCAAGGCACGCCGCCGCTCCCGGTCCAGCGCGACCGGTTCGACAACGATCGCCCCGTCAGTCTGGAAGCGGATGACGTTGAGTCCGCCCACGGCGGCGGCCACCTGGTCCTGGGACCCAACGCTATCGTGGAGCCAGTCCTGCTCGAGTTCGATGGCCTTCTGGTAGAGCGCGGGCTTGTCCATTTTGGTGCCGCGCATCGCGGATAGCGCATTGATCAGGCCCACGGCGAAGGCCGAGGACGAGCCCATGCCGGTGCGCGCCGGCAGGTCGCCCTGGTAGATCACCTCGATCCCCCGGCCGCCGTCGAACTCCAGCATGCGCAGGCCCTCGCGCACCGCCGGATGCAGGATCTCGGCGATACTCGACACGGTCTCGATATGCGCCCAGACGACCCGATAGGCATCGGGGAAGAACGGCGGCAGGTAGCGGCAGGAGATGTAGCAGTACTTATCGACGGCGGTGGACAGCACCG
This sequence comes from Rhodospira sp., assembly GCA_028277295.1. Lineage (GTDB taxonomy): Bacteria > Pseudomonadota > Alphaproteobacteria > Rhodospirillales > Rhodospirillaceae > Rhodospira. The sequence continues at coordinate 5,720 of JANQGN010000285.1, read as the reverse complement.
CGCCGCCCTCGCGCCGGTACCAGGCCGGGTAATCCGTGCCGCCCCCAAAAAAGGACACCCGCAACGGTGTCCGCGATACGACAAGGGTCATGGGTGTCCCACTCGCTCTCTCTGGTACTGCAACAGGTCGCGCAAGGTATCCTCGGGCGAAATCTCGGGGCGCCAGCCGGTGGCCTCGCGGAACTTGGTGGTGTCGGGGATCTGCAAGGTCACGTCCGAGGGACGCAGGCGCGCCGGGTCCACCGCGTGGGTGATCGGACAGGTCGCGAATCCCTTGAGGATCTCCAGGATTTCCCCCACGGTCAGGGTGCGTTCGCCGCCGATGTTGTAGACCTCGCCCGGCGTGCCCGTCTCCAGCAGCATCCAGTAGGCGCGCACGGCGTCGCGCACGTCGGCCAGCGTGCGCACGCTGTCCAGGTTGCCCACCTTGACCGGGTTGGGCCGCGTGCCGGCCTCGATCTCGGCGATCTGCCTGGCGAAGGTGCTTTCCGCGAACACGTCGCCCCGGCGCGGCCCGGTGTGGGTGAACATGCGCGTGCGCAGGGTCTTCAGCCCGTAGGACAGGAAGTACTGCAAGGCGATCATGTCCTCGCCCACCTTGGAGACCGCGTAGGGGCTGGCCGGGCGCAGCGGGTTGGTCTCGCGGATGGGCACCTCGTCGGCGGTCACCTGGCCATAGACCTCCGAGGACGAGCAGATGTGAATGCGCGGATCCAGGTCGGCCCAGCGCACCGCGTCCATGAGGTTGGTGGTGCCGATGACATTGGTATGCAGCGTATCGGCCGGCGCGGTGAAGCTGGTCACCACGTAGGACTGGGCCGCCAGGTGAAACACGCGGTCCGGCCTGGCGGCCTTCATGACCGTGATCAGCGAGGTCAGGTCGCGCAGGTCGCCCTGATGCAGGCTCACCCGGTCCACCAGGTGGGCGACATGCTCCAGGGGGCTGCGCCACCGCACCAGCCCGTGAACCTCGGCGTCGGGGTGGTTGGCGAGGATGTACTCCGCGAGGTGGCTGCCCACCATGCCAGTGATGCCGGTGATCAGAACGCGCATGGACTCTCAATCCGTCAGGGGAGCGGTCAGGGTGGCCCGATACCAGTCCACGGTATCCTTGAGACCCGTGGCCAGGTCATAGGTCGGCTGGAAGCCCAGAACCTCCCGGGCGCGGCCGACATCCACCAGCCGGCGCGGGATGGTGGTCGGCTTGGACGCGTCGTATTGCACGTTGGCGTCAGCGTAACCGGCCGCCGTCAGGATCGCCTGGACCACGTCGCGGATGGTCACCACCTCGCCCAGGCCGATGTTCACCGGCTGGCAGGTGGGATGCTTTTCCATCAGCAACAGGCAGCCGGCGATCATGTCCTTTACGTGCAGGAAGTCGCGCATTTCGTCGCCCGTGCCCCAGACCACGAAGGGCGCCTCGCGGGCCAGCGCCCGGCGGATCAGCGCCGGGATGACATGGCTGGTCTTTGGGTCGAAGTTATCGTGCGGCCCGTAGATGGCGGTAGGACGCACCAGCGCCACCCTGGTCTTGGAGCGCCGCGCCAGGAACTCCGCCATGCGCTCGATGTAGCGGCGCATCCAGCCATAGCCAAAGTAGACCGGGTGGACCGGTCCTTCCCACAGTTCGTCCTCGTGCACCGGGTGCTCCGTGGCCGGATAGGCGGTGGAGGAACTGAACACCAGAATACGGTCGACCTCGGCGCGCCAGGCCGCTTGCAGGACGCGCGCGGTGAGAACCACGTTGTCGGCGATGGGGCCCATGGGGTCGTTCACCGTCACCCCGGCGGCGGAGACCGCTCCGGCGCAGTGATACACGTCTTCGATGCCGTCCATGGCGGCGACGGCCTGCGCCACGTCGGTCAGGTCCGCCTGGACCGTCTCCACGCGCGGATCGGTGACGATGGGCGGACGCTGGTGGACGGTGATGCGCACCCGGGCACCGGCCGCCAGCAGGGCCTCGACCATGTGGGTACCCACAAAACCGGTGCCGCCAAGCACCAGAACGCGGCGGTCGCGGTGAAACTCGGACCCGCGGGTCATGACGTCATCTCCTCGGCGAAACGGGTGACCGCCGCCCGGATGCCGGCGGGATCCAGCCCCAGGGCGGCGCGAACATCGTGCACGGTGCCATAGCCGCCGACGAAGTCATCCTCCAGGCCATGATAGGCGGTGCGCAGCCCGCCCACCTCGTTAATGGCCTCGCGCAGGCCATGCCCGTCGTGGATCACCAGGATCGGCGTGTCGCGGAAGCGGGCCACGGCCTGCCAGTCCATGGGCTTGAGGGTATGGTGGGTGACCAGGTTGACCGACAGGTCGCGACACCCCTCGATGACGTTGGCCACCAGCGGCCCGGCGGTCATCACGGTGATGGGCGCGCCCTCGTCGCGCAGCACCATCGCCTCGCCGAAGCGCACCGGGCCCAGATCCAAGTCGTGCGGGTGGTCGGACAGGCGGAAGTAGGTGGGCCGGCCGTTGGCGTACTGGCTGCGCATCAGCACGTCCACCTCGCGCTCGGAGCCCGGCTGGATCACCTCCAGTCCCGGAATCAGGCGCAGCAATGGCAGATCGAAGTAGGCGTGGTGGGTGGCCCCATCCCAGGCGTAGTCAAACGAGGCGCCGCAGGTGACGATGTTGCCGCCGAAGCGGTTGTAGCCCATGTCCAGCTTGATCTGCTCGAAGCAGCGCTCGGTCAGGAAGGGCGCGATGGTGTGCACGAAGGGATGCAGGCCCCGGGCGCTCAGGCCGGCGGTGACACTGATCAGCGTCGGCTCGCAGATGCCCATGTTGTAGAAGCGGGTGGGATGCGCCTGCTTGAAGGCGAAGAACTGGTAGACGCTGACGTCGCCCAGAATCACCACGACGCGCTCGTCCTCCTCGGCGAGGGCACTGACCGTGTTCCTAAACTGCCGGCGCATGAAGCTCCTCCAGAAGCGTCGCCAGGGTCTCCGCGTCCGGGGACTTGCGATGCCATTCGTACATGTTGTCTTCGAGGGTACGGCAGCCCTTGCCCTTGACCGTGCGCGCGGCCACCGCCCGCACGCCCCGGGCCGGCCGTTTCAGGGCCAGCGTGAGGGCGCCCACGTCGTGGCCGTCCACGCTGATGGTGTCGCAGCCGAAGGCCGCCAGCCGCTCCGCCGGGTTGGGAATTTGCAGCGCCCGCCCCTGGGAGCGGTTGTCGTCGTAGAGGATGGTGAGGTTGTCCAAACCGCGATCGACGGCCACCATGATGGCCTCCCAGACCGTGCCCTCATTGGACTCCCCGTCCCCCACAAGGGCGTAGACCTTGCGGTCGGTGCCCAGGATTTTCTCGGCCAGGGCCATGCCCGTCGCCAGGCCGATGCCATGGCCCAGGGATCCGGTCGACACCTCGATCCCCGGTACCCTCAGACGATCGGCGTGGCAGCCGAAGATCGTGCCTCGGTTGCCGAAGCCGGCCACCTGGCCCGGGCTGAAGTAGCCCAGGGCGCCAAGAACCACATAGTGGGCCAGGGCCGCATGCCCCTTGGACAGGATGAACAGGTCGCGCCCCTCCCACTCCGGCCGCGCCGGATCGTGCCGCATGACGCCATAGACGGCGCACAGCATCTCGACGATGGAGAAGCAGGTGGGAATGTGCCCGTGGCCACTTTCATAAGCGATGCGCAGCACCTCGGCCCGGATGGCGGTGGGGTTCAGGCTCATTCGATCACCACAAAGGAAACGCGGGCGGTGATGGGCAGCCGCTCGACCCGCAGGTTGTCGAACCCAAGCACCTCGCGCACGGCGACGGTCTCGCCCGGGAAGATGTCATCACACAACTCGTCGAACACCAGCACGCTACCCTTGAACAGGTGTGGACGAATGGCCTCCAGGGCGGCCTTGGTCGGCTTGTAGATGTCGAAGTCGAACACCGCCAGCGACACCAGCGTCTCCGGATGATCGGCCAGATAGCGCGGCACGGTCTCCGCGGCGTCGCCCTTGACCAGTTCGAACTTGCGCAGGTGTGAGATGGGGTTGAGCGCCTCCTGATAGGCCAGGACGCGCGCCAGGTCGGCTTCGTAGCCCTCGGGCACTGAGAACGAGCCGTCCTGGGTCCGCGAGTTGGCGCCATCCTCGCCGGACACGCCCTTGAAGCCGGCGAAGGTGTCAAAGCCGATGATCTTGCGATGGCGATTGAACGGCTCGTAGATGCCGCGCAGGGCCGCCATCAGCGACAGGGTCTGGCCCCAGCGCACCCCGAACTCCATGATGACGCCGTGCGTGTTGAGGATGCGCCGGTAGATCTCGTGGAAGAACAGAATACGAGACAGAGTCTTCGAGGTGAGATACAGGCCCAGGTTGGCCAAAAGCTCGTCATCGGGCAGGGCCGTGTTCTTCAACAGACCCGTCATCAGGCCCTGAGCGTCTTTTTCGTCCTGGCTCGACAGAACAATGGCGTCGTGCTTGTCCGTTTTCATCGTGTCCATGTCCGTTGATTTTCGCGCCACCAGGCCACCGTGCGGGCAATGCCCTCCTCGGGGGGAACCTCGGCCCGCCAGCCCAGCAGCCTGTCCGCCCGCGCGCAGTCCAGGCGGCGATGGCGCAACGTCGTGGGAGCCTGGCCTTCCAGAACGATGTCGCTGGGGTGATGACCGGCGGCCTGGCAGGCCCAGGCGGCCACCTCGCCCACGGTGACGGCGCGCCCGGCGCCTATGTTCATCACCACGTCGCCCCGCGTGTCGCCCAGGTCGTCCCAGTCGTCCCGGGCCAGCATCATCACCACCGCGCGGGCGAAGTCGTCCACATAGAGTATGTCGCGGCTGACATCGGGCGACCCCCAGATGACATACGGGTCCTGTCGGTCCACCGCCTTGCGCACCAGGGCGGCGACAACGTTGCTGCGCGCCGGGTCGAAGCGGGCGCCGGGACCATAGATGTTGGCCAGCCGCAGCACACAGCAGCCCCGACCGGTGGTCTGGCGCCACAGCCGGGCCAGGCTTTCACCGTAGCGCTTGGCCCAGGCGATGCCGAAGTGGGCGGGAGCCGGGTCCTGGTTCAGGTCCAGGTCATCCTCGGCCAGCGCGCCCACGTCATCGGCATAGACCGTGGCGGTGCTGACATAGACCAGGCGCTCCACATCACTGGCGACCAGGACCTCGAAGGCCGTCGTATCCAGCGCCACGGCGTGCCGCGCCTGCTCCCAGGGCCTCGCCCTCATGTCGGCCGCGCCGCCGGTGCGCGCCGCCGCCAGAACCGCCGCCCGGCAGCCGCGCGCCACCGTCCGCGCCGCCGATGGATCGCTCATGTCCGCGCGGACGTAGGTCACCCGGGGATCGGCGACGAACACGCCATCGTCGCCCCGGTGCGGCACACGCACCCGCGCGCCCGGCACGGTGTTCAGAATCTCACGCACGACGGCCGAGCCGCCCAGCCCCGTGCCGCCCGTCACCAGGATGTCCGCGTCGTCTAGGAAGGGATAGGCAGATGCCATGAAGGAGGGTCTCCGCAACCGACGGAAGCCTCAGTTCTTGAGGCGATGCTCCGGCGTCGACCGGAACACGATCGCGTCCCGGAGCGGCGGCCCCGCCGCCCCTTTCGTCCAGTCCGGCCACGCGCCCCGCCGATAACGACGGCACGGACACGGGGCCCGACCAACAGGATTCCGCACGAGGGTTAACAATGGGTGAGGGACGGCCCTTTTTGCGGGTCTTGCCGGACAAACGGCTTTGGCGGGATTGGCCAGGGCTCCGAACGCGGAT
>JANQGN010000250.1 GCA_028277295.1 Rhodospira sp. | reverse complement strand
GCCCTTGCCCTGGATCTGGGTGGCGCGACGGGCGCGCGCCGCCGCGCGGCCGGACGACTCCTGGCTCGCCATGGTCAGGTCCCTCGAACTCGAAGACGGATGAACAAACGGATTGGGTGCCGGGCGGCGCGCCCTACCAGCCGCGCCCCCGGAACACGACGAACGCCGCGCCTTGGCACTGGGTGTAGTTGTCGTACCCGACCAGGCGGACGTGGTGCCCCGGATAGGCCTGGCGGCAGGCCTCGCACTCGGCCAGCACCGCGTTGACGTCGGTCTCGCCGAAGAACGGCAGCTTCCACATGGGCCAGTAGTGGCCGCTGGCCCGCGCCGGGTCCTCGTGCTCGATCGCCGGGGTCCAGCCCTGGGCGATGATGTAGGCGGTCTGCTCGACGATCTCCTCGCGGGTCAACGGCGGCAGGAAGGCGAAGGTCTCTAGAGACGCCTGCGTCTCGTAGTCCTTCATGGCCCCGGGGGCGGTCATGGTCATGGTCTCAAGCTCCGTCGCGAAAGGGGCGTGGGGTCGATCCGGTGAAGGAGATGGCGCCCTAGGCGGCGTCCAGCTTGTCCACGGTCTCGAACTCGAACGTGATCTCCTTCCAGGTCTCCATGGCCATCGCCAGTTCGGGGCTGTGACGGGCCGCCTCGGTCAGGATCTCGCGGCTCTCGCGCTCCAGGTCGCGGCCCTGGTTGCGGGCCTTGACGCAGGCTTCCAGCGCGACGCGGTTGGCGGCGGCGCCGGCGGCGTTGCCCCACGGGTGGCCCTGGGTGCCGCCCCCAAACTGAAAGACGGAATCGTCGCCGAAGATCGTCAGCAGGGAGGGCATGTGCCAGACGTGAATGCCGCCGGAGGCGACGGCGAAGACGCCCGGCATCGAGCCCCAGTCCTGGTCGAAGAAGACACCCCTGCGACGATCCTCGGGGATGAAGGACTCCCGCAGCAGGTCCACATAGCCGAGGGTGGAGGCGCGATCGCCCTCCAGCTTGCCGACCACGGTGCCCGTGTGCAGGTGATCGCCGCCGGACAGGCGCAGGCACTTCGCCAGCACACGGAAGTGAATGCCGTGCTTCGGGTGGCGGTCGATCACGGCATGCATGGCGCGGTGGATGTGCAGCAGCATGCCGTTGCGGCGGCACCACCTGGCCAGCGATGTGTTGGCGGAGAAGCCGGCCGTCAGGAAGTCGTGCATGATGATCGGCATGCCCAGGTCCTTGGCGAACTCGGCGCGCTCGATCATCTGCTCGCAGTCGGGGGCGGTGACGTTCAGGTAGTGGCCCTTGCGCTCGCCAGTCTCCTCCTGGGCCTTGCGCACGGCCTCGGCGACAAACTCAAAGCGGTTTTCCCAGCGCATGAACGGCTGGCTGTTGACGTTCTCGTCGTCCTTGGTGAAGTCCAGGCCGCCGCGCAGGCACTCATAGACGGCGCGGCCGTAGTTCTTCGCCGACAGGCCCAGCTTGGGCTTGATGGTGCAGCCCAGCAGCGGGCGGCCGTACTTGTTCAGCTTGTCGCGCTCCACCTGGATGCCGCTGGGCGGCCCCATGCAGGTCTTGACGTAGGCCAGCGGGAAGCGGATGTCCTCCAGGCGCAGG
>JANQGN010000208.1 GCA_028277295.1 Rhodospira sp. | reverse complement strand
GGAACTTATCAGAATCGACCAACGTTTTCGTGCGGCCTGAGGGGAGTGCGGACATTAAATATTTTGATTTGCTCGGCTTATGAGAGGTTGGGCAAAGCGGAGCGTGCCCAACAAGGGCGGCTCAAGTTGCACCACTTGTTTCTGAATCGTTCCTTACCATCGTCCAGCCCTTCGCCATCGGGCGCTTCGCCGTGACCTTCGCCGAGTACGATGCCTTCTGCGCCGCGACCGGTCGCGACCGGCGACCGGTCGTCAACGTCTCGTGGCAAGGTGCGATGGCCTACTGTGTTTGGTTGAGTGTCCAAACCGGGCGTGTCTATCGTCTACCGAGCGAGGCGGAGTGGGAGTATGCTGCGCGGGCGGGGACTACCAGCGCCTTCTGGTGGGGTGACCAGATCGATTCCAGCCTGGCTAACTATAATGGCCATTCTACCTACGCCGATGGCTCCAAGGGCGAGTACCGCCAACGGACCCTGCCGGTGGGAAGCTTCCAGCCCAACCCCTTCGGACTCTATCAGGTCCATGGCAATGTCTGGGAGTGGTGCCTGGACAGTTGGCATGACGGTTACTCGGGTGCGCCGACGGATGGTTCGGCCTGGGAGACCGGAGGGCAGGCGTCCCGCGTGCGGCGCGGCGGCTCTTGGTACTACGGCCCGTGTCTCTGCCGCGCCGCTTACCGCGGCCACAGCGCTCGCCGCCGCCCGGGTCGCCTCGACGGGTTTCGGTTGTGTTGTGGGTCCCCCATCGAATAGCTGGACCTCGAAAAAGCTGAGCGCTGAATCGCCGATATCCTGCCCACTGATGCGCCGCGAAGCGCGCTACGCGCGGTTTTTCGAGTCTGCCTTTGGCGACGAAGCGCCCTCTCGAGGTTTCGGCCAATCACCTGCCTCGAGATGAAAGGGCGCCAGCACATGCCGGCGCAGCCCCCAAGAGTCGGCATGCCGCACATGGTTGATCCAGCCCTGTACCCGGGCGTCGAATTCGCCGAAGGACATGGCGCCGGCCCGGTAGTCCTCGTAGGCCGCGCCCAGCCGGCGGCTGGTGTGGCGTACGTGCCGCGTCTTGACTCGGCGATGACTCGGATGGGCCACGAAGCCCAGCCAAGGGATGCGCCGCTGACGGTGGATGAACGCCGCGCTCGATTGCCAGGAGGCGGTCTTCAACGCCCAGAGCCAGCCTGGTGCGTCGCGTCAGCCGGCGCTGCGGGAGAGGCCGATGCCGCCCTCGATCGCTTGCGGCTCTATCTGCGTCTTACCCACCGCTGGCACTGGCTCAGCGGCGGCCAGTATGCGCATGTCAGCGCCCAGGTCGCCGAGATCGGGTGGCTGCTCGGCGGTTGGATCAAGCAGGCGGCCCGCTGAAGAGGTGGGCGCCACGGGAGCGAATCCAGGTGGCGCCCGGCTTGGCTATGCGCCCGACGCGCCAGGACGCGTGCGGACGGGACCGGCCCGCGCCATCGATCGCGCCCCGGCCTCGGCCGGCAAATCCTGATCGGCCGGCAATTCCGGTCGCGCCTCGGCGCCCCCGGGGCGTTCACGATGTGGGCGCCACAACACACCCGAAACCCGTTGTTGTCGTTGCGGTAGGCGGCGCGGCACCTCTTCGGGTTGTTGTTCCAGGAGCCGCCGCGCAACACGCGGGACACAGCTCGGGCCGCCCCACGGGACAGCGCCCGCTAGCTCAGTATGGAGATCCTTTCTGGATAAGTAATGATTCAGAAACAACCTATACACCGTAGGTTGGGCAAAGCGGAGCGTGCCCAACAAGGGCGTCTCAAGTTGCACCACTTGTTTCTGAATCGT
>JANQGN010000198.1 GCA_028277295.1 Rhodospira sp. | reverse complement strand
ACCCCGATACACACTCAAGTGGAACATCCAGTCGCCACGGCAAGGGAAATGGGGCCGGTCACGAAGGCCAGTGGCCGAGGCTTAAGCGCGCGCAGCGATTCGGTCAACGGGCGGGGAACGGGATCCAGGGCTGCGAACCCGGGTGGGCGATCGTTCATGAGTCACGGTCCGGGAGGGTCAGGACCATCGATGGAGGTCCTTCGGGCGCTCCGCTTCCTCAGGATGAAGCCCTTAAAAAGTGATAGTCCTCATCCTGAGCGTCCGCAGGACGCGAAGGATCTCCAACGGAAACGAGCAACCTGACGGATCTGTCATCCGGGTTCGGAGCCCTGGAACGGGATTCGGTCAGGCCTGCGCCGCCGGGGCCCCCAGACGGGAGTCCGGGTCGAACGGACAGACGTTCGACAGGAACTGGTCGACGCTGGTGTCCCATGAATGGTGCAGCGCGAAGGCCCGGCAAGGCCCGGCCGGTACGTCGAGCGCGGCGAGGGCGGCGGCACGCAGATCATGGTCCAGGCGGCCGACCGGCGCGGACCCGATGACGTCCCGGGGTCCGGCGACCGGAAAGGCGGCCACGGGCACGCCGCAGGCCAGGGCCTCCAGCAACACCAGGCCGAAGGTATCGGTCAGGCTGGGGAAAACGAACGCATCGCCCACCGCGTAGTGCAGGGCCAGGTCCTCGCCGCGCATTTCGCCCGTGAAGACCACGGTCGGGTAACGGGACCGCAACTCGTCCAGTTGCGGTCCCGCGCCAACCACGATCTTGGTGCCGGGCAGGTCCAGGTCCAGGAAGCCTTCGATGTTCTTTTCGATGGCCACGCGGCCGACGTAGACGAACCAGGGGCGGGGGCCAGTGATGACGCCATCCAGGGCACCCTTGTCGCGCGGCCGGAATAAGGTGGTGTCCACGCCACGGCCCCAGCGGCGGATGTTCTCGAAGCCCCAGTGCAGCAACTCGTCTTCAATGGATTGGGTGGCCACCATGATCGCTTGCGAGCGGCTGTGAAAATGCCTCAGCAACGCGTAGCTCCAGTCCAGGGGCACCCAGAAGCGGGCGTTGACATACTCGGGGAAGCGGGTGTGAAACGCGGTGGTGAAGGGGATGTCCCGCTCCAGGCAGGCGCCGCGCGCGGCCCAGCCGAGCGGTCCCTCGGTGGCGATGTGCAAGACCTGGGGGCGCAGGTCGTCGATCATCCGTGATAGCCGCGCGCGCTGGGCAAGGGCCAGGCGGATTTCCGGATAGGTGGGGCAGGGCACGGTATCGAACAGGTCGGGGCTGACCATGTGCACCGTGTGGCCGCGCGTTTCCAGGGTGCTTCTGAGCGTGTCCAGCGTTCGCACGACGCCATTGACCTGCGGGTACCAGGCGTCGGTGATGATCATGAGTCGGCCGGCCTGCGAGAGAAGGCCAGCGCGATCGATCAGCGCGTTTGCATCCGCCTGCTCCAGGCGGTTGGCGAGCGCCACCGGCGGGCTTGTGATGTCGAGCGGCGCGACGCCTGCGGCGTCTAAGGCGGGACCGGTCTGAGTCATGACAGGACTACTCGGCAAACAACCAAGGACCGGGGCTGGCCGGTGTGCCGACCTTTGACCGGCCCCCCAAAGGGATGGGATCCGCGCGGGCGCCGGCGCTCGGCCCCTGGGGCCGTCATCGGTCCCGCCAACAGGCGGTCAGACCTCATCAGCCTCCGACCGGGCTCGGGTCGCGCGGCGTACTGGCGCCGCGGGCGGACTCGGTGCTGGTTTCACCGCTGTCCACGGCGGGCGGCATCCCATCGGTGCCCGTCGCCGCCAACGCTGGCGTGATCACCTCAGCCTCGGTTAGCGAATGGGCCTTGCGGGCGCCACGACGATAGCTGTCGAACATGGATACATCGCGGACCCTTGACCAGTCGATGATTTCCATGCGGCCATCGTCGTGTTCCACCATGGCGGTGCAACTCTCGACCCAATCCCCGTCATTACAATAGAGAATGTCGCCAACGGGACGGATTTCGGCATGATGGATGTGACCACAGATGATGCCGCCCACTCCCCGTTTCTCGGCGAGGTCCGCCATGCTCTCCTCGAACTTGGCGATGTACTGAACGGCGTTTTTCACCTTGTGCTTCAGGTATTGAGAGACCGACCAATACGGTAGTCCCAGGCGGCGGCGCGCCACGTTGAACCAGTGGTTCATCTCGAGCACGACCATGTACGCCCAATCGCCCAGCACGGACAGCCATCGTGCGTACATCACCACCCCGTCGAACTCGTCGCCATGGATGACCAAGTAGCGGCGGCCGTCGGCGGCCTCATGGATGGCTTCGCGGCGCAGTTCCACATCCCCGAAATTGGCGTCGCAATAGGCGCGGGCGAACTCATCATGGTTGCCGGGGATGAAGATCACCCGGGTACCTTTTCGCGCCTTGCGCAACAGCTTCTGGATCACGTCGTTATGGGTTTGCGGCCAGTGCCAGTGCTTCTTCAGACGCCAGCCATCGACGATGTCTCCGACCAGGTAGAGCGTGTCCGACTCGTTGAACTTCAAGAAGTCGAGCAGCATTTCAGCCTTGCAGCCCCGCGTGCCGAGATGAACGTCTGACAAAAAAATCGTTCGGAAGTGCCGTGTCACGCTGACCGCGTCCATCGCCTCGCCGTTATCCCGTGGCTTCATTGTCCCATTCACCCGCCGCGGGGCCCTCCGCCGAGCCCTCGATATGCCGTGTTGTGGTCGGGGCCCGGCCATGGTGACCCGCCCGCGCGACCACGCTTCCCTGGCGGAGACCAAGACCCTGGCGGGAGCGCGACACCGCGCCGTCGCCTGCCCGCCCCTTCTGGAGGCGGATCCTCATTCTCCGACCGTCCCCCCAAAGATCGCCGCGCACTCTCCGGGAGACTGGAGAGCGACACGTGCCGGCGCAAGCCATTCAAGCCAGAGTCATTGGACCCTCGGGAAACCATCTGGCCCCACGCTCGGTGTTATTGGTGGATGACGGATCCAAGTCCACCATATTTGGATTGTGCCACAAATATTTCATCTGTGATCCGTCGACACGTGCGCCCCCGGCCCATGATCGTCGAGGGCGAGACGGTGGCTCCCCAAGGCACGCTGAACGGGCCGCTGGCACCGAAACCGCGGCCGGCCCCAGGTCCTAATGGAGGTCGGTGCGCGCCAGCAGGGGCGCGGCGGCTGTCTCGGTCCAGGGCATGGGGCGGCTGGCGTGCTCGCCCCGGCCGACGTCGATTCCCATGCCGGGGCCGAGCAGTCCAACGGACCGGCCTGGGACATCCGGGGCGCTGGCCACGCGTACACGGGTATCGATGGCGTACACGGCCGCGTCGAACAGGTCGGCCTCTACCACCATGGCGCCGGTCTGGACGGTGGCGATCGCCGTGGGCGCGGCGATCGCCACGGAATGCCACTGCGCACCGAAGGCCAGGCGGGCCCGCAAGATGCCGCGCGCCAGGGACACCGTCAGGCGATGGCCATCGCGGGTCTTGTCATAGCGGGTCACCGTGAGGTCGGTGGCATGTCCGGCGGTCAGGACCGCGCCGCCATCCAATCCCACTGCCACCATGGCGCGTTCGCCGGTCACCAGGCGATCGCCGCTGACCACTTCGGCACCGCCCGTGACCGCCCTCGGGATGCCGTCGCGGATCAAGCCCGCGTATCCTTTGACGACCACGACCCTGCCAAGAGGTGTCTGCGCGTGGGTCGCCGTGGTCATGGCCATCGCGGCGGATATCATCAAAAGGGCGGCCAACAGCGCCATGCGCCGCGATCGTCTGGAAGCCGTCATGGTATGCCGCTCTCCCTTACGGCCTGGGTTGACGCCCCGGCCCCCGCGCGGGCGACCAATTGTCTTCGAGCATACGGGCGGTTTACTGTGACGCAAGAGGTCCGTCCCGTCGTCTTCCTGGCCATTGACGGGGACGGGCATCTGTGTGCCGAGCGTGTTCCGGGGGAAACGATGGCGGGACTTCGTGCGGAAGGACTCAGGGCGACGCGGGCTTGGACGGACAACCGTCCATCGCCGCGCGCCGGCACCGGTCGCCTGATGACGATGGTCGCGGCCGTCCTGGCGAGCGCTGGCGTCCTGGCGCCATCGGCATCCGGCTGGGGGGCCGAGGCGGGCAACACCATTCAGTATGGCCGCAGCACCGCGCCGTTCTGGCAAGTGGGCACGCCCGACGCTGACCTCACCAAGCTGTGCCGGCGCGGCCAGTTCAATCAGCGCGCCCACGAAGGCTTCTACATCGGCTATCACGGCTCAGAGAATCCAGGGCGCGGATACACGGGAATCGCCAAGCAGAATTATAATCTGATCGATCCGACGGGACAGGCCGAACCTGGAGTGACCTATCACTTCTTCAACGATGGGTATTCGAACTGCAAGGTGTACACGGCGCCTGATCCGGTTCCAGAGGAGGCGGGGCGCCCATAGGGCATGGACGCAGGTGCGTCTGCCTTTGCTGAAACGGTGTCTTGAGGCAAGGTTGTGGCCGGCATCAACCACCCGTGAAAACCGATCCCCGTGCACACCGACACCACCCTCAAGGACCTGCTGTGGCAGGGCGCGCCTGGGCTGCTTCGGGAACTCACTGGACAGACAGCCGCCGAGATCCTCCCCACCGAGTACGCGGACACCCGATGTCGCAGGCCCGATTTCGTGGCGCGCCTGACCGACGGGCGGCTGTTCCACCTGGAACTGCAAGCCACCAGCGACACCGACATGGCGGTGCGCATGCTTGAGTACTACGGAATGATCTCGCGGGCGAACGGCGGTCAGCCCGTGACACAGATTGTCCTGGCGCTCGGCGATGCGGTGGCCCGGCGCATGCCCAAGGGGATCGATCATCCGGGGCTGAGCCTGTCCTATCCCGTCGTCAGCCTCGAGTCGATGGATGCCGCCCCGTTGCTGGCCAGTGGCCGCGCGGACGACGCGGTGCTGGCAATTCTATGTGGAAGCCCCGATATTCGGGACAGGATCCGGGCCATTCTCGCCCGTCTGGCCGACTTGGACCCTGCCCGCCGCCGCGACGCGATCACCCGTCTGATGGTCCTGGCGGGCGTCCGGCGTGTGGGTATGACGGTGATGGAGGAGGTACGCACCATGGCCGTTCGACTGAACATTCG
>JANQGN010000147.1 GCA_028277295.1 Rhodospira sp. | reverse complement strand
TAGAGCGCCCCGAACATCACCGGGTAGTCGCGGTTGATGACGGCCTCGAAGCCCAGCAGGCCCAGGCCGTCCAGGCTGAAGATCACCTCGATGAGCAGGGATCCGGTGAACAGCATGCCAATCAGCGCCGCCGGAAACCCGGCCACCACCAGCAGCATGGCGTTGCGAAACACGTGTCCATAGAGGATACCGCGCTCCGTCAGACCCTTGGCGCGCGCGGTGACCACGTACTGCTTGTTGATCTCCTCCAGGAACGCGTTCTTGGTCAGCATCGTCAGGCTGGCGAAGCCGCCGATGACAATGGCGGTCACCGGCAGGGTCAGGTGCCAGAGGTAGTCGAGGATCCGCTGGCCCCACGTCAGGTCCGCCCAGTTGTCCGACACCAGGCCGCGCAGCGGGAACAGGTCCAGGTATCGGCCGCCGGCGAACAGCACGATCAGCAGGATGGCGAACAGGAAGCCCGGCACCGCATAGCCGATGATCACCGCCCAACTGCTGGCGATGTCGAAGCGGCTGCCATCGCGGACGGCCTTGGCGACCCCCAGCGGGATGGAGATCAGGTAGATGATGAGCGTCGACCAGACGCCGAGCGACACGGACACAGGCATCTTTTCCCAGATCAACGCCAGGACTCCAACGTCTCGATAGTAGCTTTCGCCGAGATCGAAGGTCGCGTAGTCGACCAGCATCTTCACGTAGCGTTCGTGAATCGGCTTGTCGAAGCCGAACTGTTGTTCGATCTCGGCGATGAAGGCCGGATCCAGGCCCCGCGCGCCCACATAGGTCTCGCTGCCGCCAGTGATGCCGCCTCCGCCCGCGGCGCCCGCGCCGCCGCCGCCGCCACCGACCTCGCCGCCGCTGGTGCCGGAGAAGCGCGCGGTGGCGTCCACCGCCGTGCCCTGGATCTGGGCCAGCATCTGTTCGACCGGCCCGCCGGGCGCGATCTGGACAATGAAGAAGTTGAGCGTGATGATCCCCAGCAGGGTCAGCGGGATCAGCAGCAGGCGGCGGACGATATAGGCGAGCATGGCGCGGGCTCAGCGATCGGTCAGCACGCCGGCTGCCCGCAGGGCGGCGTCCTTCTCCGGGTCGATCCACCACCGCAGGATCGATGGGCCGCTGGACGCCGTGACCTCCGGCCTGCCGAAGCGGTTCCAGTAAATCAGCCGGTCGTCCTCTTCGTGATAGTGCGGGACCAGATAGAAGGTCCATTGCAACACGCGATCCAGGGCACGGACGGCGGTCGCCAGGTCCTCACGGCTGTCGGCGCGGATGATCTCCTCGACCAGGGCATCCACCACCGGGCTCGACACGCCCGCGAGGTTGCGGCTGCCCTCAAGGGTGGCTGTCTGGCTGCTCCAGAAGTCGCGCTGCTCGTTGCCGGGGCTGTCCGATTGCGCCCAGATCGCGGAGATCATCTCGAAGTCGAAGGTGTTGACCCGATTGACGAATTGTGCCGTGTCCACGATCCGCACCGTCGCCTTGGCGCCCAGGCGCTCCAGGTTCCGCACGTAGGGCAGGGCGAGGCGTTCGACCGAGGGCTGACGCAGCAGGATTTCGAACTCCAGGCGAGCACCTGTCTCGCCATGAGTCATCACGCCGTCCTGGATCGCCCAGCCGGCATCGCGCAGGATCCCCAGCGCCGTGCGCAGGTTCGCGCGGATCTCGCCTGGGGCCTCCGTATCGGGCGGGTTGTACTCCTCGGTGAACAGGCGCGGCGGCAACTGGTCGCGGAACGGCTCCAGGAGGGCCAGTTCAGCCCCCTCCGGCAAACCCGTGGCGGCCAGGTCGCTGTTGTCGAAGTTGCCGCGGGTGCGGATGTACGAGCCAAAGAAGAGGTTCTGGTTGAACCAGGAAAAGTCGAAGGCATAGGCGACGGCCTCGCGCACCGCGGGGTCATCGAACGGCGGCCGGCGCATGTTCATCACGAAGCCCTGCGTGGGCGCCACGCGGTCATGCTCGAACGTCCGCTGGATCAGGCGGCCAGCGTCCTTGTGCTCGCCCTCGTAGGCCGTGGCCCAGGTCTTGGCGATATGCTCCCTGCGGAAATCGTACTCGCCGGCCTTCAGGGCCTCCACCGCCACGGTGGCGTCACGGTAGTAGTCATACTGGATGGTATCGTAATTGCTCACTCCGACCTGAGTCGGCAGATCCTTGCCCCAGTAATCCTTGACCCGCTCATAGCGGATGAAGCGGCCGGCCTCCAAGGCGGCGATGCGGTAAGGGCCGCTGCTCACGGGGGGCTCCAGCGTCGTCTCGGTGAAGTCCCGGCCTTCCCAGTCGTGCTTGGGGAGGACCGGCAGTTGCCCGAGAATGAGCGGCAGTTCCCGGTTCTGGTTGGTTGAGAAGACGAACTTGACCGTGTGATCGTCCAGGGCCTCCGCCGTGGCCACGTCCGCGTAGTAGAGTTTGTAGAGAGGGGCCCCGTCCTCGCGAAGCGTCTCGAAGCTGAACAGCACATCCTCGGCGGTCATCGGATGGTCGTCGTGAAAGCGCGCCTTCGGGTTCAGGCGGAAGATGACCCAGGAGCGATCCTCTGGTGTCTCGATGCTCTCCGCCACGTGGCCATAATAGGTGAACGGCTCATCCGCCGAGGCGGACATCAGGGTGTCGATCGTCAGGCCGAGCCCCAGGGGCGGGCGCCCCTTGATGATATAGGGGTTGAGGCTGTCGAAGCCGCCCACCCAGGCGAGCCGCAGGTCCCCGCCCTTGGGGGCGTCCGGATTGACGTAATCAAAATGGGCGAAGTCCGGCCCGTATTTGGGATCGCCGTGCATGGCGATGGCGTGGCGGGGTTCGGCGTGGGCGGCCGGGCCGGCGAGGCTCCAGGCGGTCGCCACCAGCGGCAGCACCAGGAGTCGGATGATCGGTCTCGTCGGGCCGCCACGGCGCATGTGTGCACTCCTCCCTTGGTCGCTCCGCATCTTCGACCAAGATAGTGCGGGTGGTAAGAGGCACGATCAAGGCAGCGATACGCGAAAGCCGAGCTTGGGTGTCGTCAGGCCGGTCGCCGGGTCAGCGCCAGCCAGATCCCGCCGCCGATCAGGAAACTGCCGGAGACGCGCTCCAGCCAGCGCACGTTGTGGCGCGACAGCAGCGCGCCGGTCTTGCCGGCCGCCACGGCATAGGCACCGTCCAGCACCGCCGCGATGGCCATGAAGGTCAGGCCCAGCAGTGCGACCTGGAAGGCCGGGTTGCCGGCCGGGTCCACGAACTGCGGGATGAAGGCGCCGAAGAACAGCAGCGCCTTGGGGTTGGACCAGATCACCAGGAAGCCCTGCCAGAAATAGCGGGCGTGCGAGCGTGCCGGCCCGGCGGCGGCCTCGGCCAGGCGGCCGTCGGCCCGCCACATCTTGATGCCCAGCCAGATCAGGTAGGCGGCGCCGAAGATGCGCAGGACTTCGAACACCAGACCGGCGGAGGCGACGATGGTGCTCAATCCGGCCGCCAGGACGATGACCATCAACAAGAGTCCGGCCTGGGTGCCGGCCACGTTCATCAGTCCAGAGCCTGGCCCGGCGCGCAGGCTGTTGGCGATGATGACCGTCACCGTCGGGCCGGGGACGATGACGATCAGGGTCGAGGCGGCGACGTATGTGAGCCAGGTGGCGGCGTCGATCATGGCAAGGGTCTTTCGGGACAGGGCTGGCGCGGAAGGGACCATCTCTGGGTCCAAAGCCCGGGCTTAGAGAAGGAAACGGGTGCGGATGGTGCCCGGAACGGCCGCCAGGGCCTTGCGCACGCCCATGCCGGCCTCGATCTCGGCGGCGACGTCCACGACCACATAGCCAATCTCGCCATCCGTGCGCAGGTACTCGCCGGCGATGTTCATCGATCGGTCGGTGAAGATGCCGTTGATGGCCGAGAGAACACCGGGTACGTTGCGGTGAATATGCAGGAACCGGCTGCAGTTGGCTTGGGCCGGCAAGGTGACCTCGACGAAGTTCACGGCCCCGGCGGTGGAGCCATTGTCGGAGTACTTCACCAACTTCTCCGCGACCTCGGTGCCGATGTTGGCCTGGGCCTCCAGGGTCGAGCCGCCCACGTGCGGTGTCAGGATGACGTTGCGCAAGCCGCGCAACGGCGACAGGAACGCTTCGTTGCCGCCACCAGGCTCCTTGGGGAACACGTCGACGGCGGCGCCGGCCAGATGACCGTCGCGCAGCGCCTGGGCCAGGGCGTCGATGACCACCACCTCGCCGCGCGCGGCGTTGATGAGGTGGCTGCCCGGCTTCATCAGGCCCAGTTCCTGGGCGCCGATCATGTCGCGGGTCTCGGGCGTTGACGGCACGTGCAGGCTGACCACATCGGCCTCGCGCAACAGCGTGGTCAGGTCACCGGCCGGCGTGGCGTTGCCGATGGCGAGTTTTTCAACGATGTCGTGATAGATCACCCGCATGCCCAGCGCCTCGGCCAGCACCGAGAGCTGCGAGCCGATGTGTCCATAGCCGACGATGCCGAGGGTCTTGCCGCGCGCCTCGTGGCTGCCGTCGGCGGTCTTCATCCAGGCGCCTTCATGGGCCGCCCAGGACTTTTCCGTCAGGCCGCGCAGCAGGCAAATGATCTCGGCCAGCACCAGTTCAGCCACCGAGCGGGTGTTGGAGTAAGGGGCGTTGAACACCGGGATCCCCTGATGACGCGCCGCGTCAAGGTCCACCTGGTCGGTGCCGATGGAAAAGCAGCCAATGGCCATCAGCTTCTCCGCCGCCGCCAGCACGTCGGCGGTGACCTGGGTGCGCGAGCGGATGCCCAGCATGTGCACGTCCGCGATCGCCGCCTTGAGGTCGTCGCTGGACAGGGCGGCGCGCCGGGCCTCGACGGTCGTGTAGCCCTGCCTGTTCAGGAACGCCACGGCATTGGTGTGCACGTTTTCCAGGAGCAGGACCTTGATCCGGTCCTTGGGCAGAGAGAGCTTGCTCACGGTCGACGCATCCCCCAAGACTGTGGTCGTATGATCGTGTCCGAGGGCGGCACCGCGGACGCGGGCACCACCTATCACACAGACGCGCGACGCGGGAGAAAAACATGGGCGGACGGATCGAGGCCCGGCTGGCCAGCCTGGGAGTGACGTTGCCGGACACGGTCGTGCCGGTGGCAAACTATGTGCCATTCGTGCGCGCCGGCGATCTGATCATGGTGTCCGGTCAAATCCCGCTGGTCGATGGCAAGCCCACGATGACCGGCCTGCTGGGCGAGTCCCTCTCCATCGAGCAGGGGCAAGCCGCCGCTCGGCAGTGCGCGGTTAACCTGGTGGCGCAAATTCGGGCCGCCTGCGGCGGCGATCTGGATCGCGTGCGGCGGATCGTGCGTCTCGGCGTGTTCGTCGCCGCCACACCAGCGTTCAACGACCACCCCAAGGTGGCCAATGGCGCGTCGGATCTGATGGTGGAGGTGTTCGGCGATGTGGGGCGCCACGCCCGCGCGGCGGTGGGCTGCTCGTCCCTGCCGCTGGGGGTACCCGTGGAGGTGGAGGGCGTCATCCAGGTCGCCGAAACCTAGAGCAAGTCCCGAGCGATCTGGCACAGATCGCCCTGGACGATCTTTTGGGGACGATTTGCTTGAAAAATAAATAGTTAGAGCATGTCTCACGAGGGCGGGTGCATCGGGGCGTGAAATCGGCAAAAATGTAAGTGCGACCAAACACATAAGCCGATCTCACGGGAGCCCCCCACACGACACGACAGGGTGCACTTTGGGCTGGCGGTGGATGGAGAGAGAGTCTCCTTCGGGTGGAAACACTTCCCATGGGAGCATCCCTTGGAGACCCGCCTTCTCACCATCCTGTCGCGGACGCTATCGGCCCATGTCAGCCTTGGCAAGACGCGGCTGGAGACGCTCTGCCTTCTGGTTGCCGGCATCATCAGCACG
>JANQGN010000130.1 GCA_028277295.1 Rhodospira sp. | reverse complement strand
CGCTGACCTTTTGGCTGTACCGGGTCATGGTGGGCGATCGCTGACCGTCACCGGCCGTCCGCCGGCGCCTCGCCGTCCGGATCGGGCAACAGGGCGGTGCGGTCTGCCGGGTCGTTGTCGGTGGAGGGCGGCCTAGGGACGGGGGAGGGCGCCGCCGCCCGGGCGCGCGCGCCCATGGCGGCCAGGCGATCCACGTGCAGATGGGCCGGCGGCGCGTTGCCCTCCTTGTCCACCCCAAAATAGACGGTCGTGTGTGGGAACGGGATTTCGATACCCCGTTCATCGAAGCGCATCTTCAGGCGCCGATTGTATTCTCGCCCTACCCACCATTGCATGATCGGCCTGGTCTTGATGCGGGCCTTGATGAGCACCGCCGAGTCCTTGAAGCCATCGACGCCGAGCACCTCAACGGGTTCCAGGATCGACGGTCCGTACTCCGGGTCGTCCTGAAGCGCCGCGCCGACGTCCTTGATGATCTGGCTGACCTCGTCGGTGCTCTCGCGATAGGCGATCCGTATGTCCATAAGATAGTAAGAGTAGTCCTTGGTCATGTTGGTGACCGTGTCCACGCCACTGAACGGGATGGTGTGCAGGTTACCCGACAGGTCCCGCAGCCTCAGGGAGCGGATGGACATCGCCTCCACAACGCCCGCATGACCGCCCACCTGGATAACGTCGCCCACGGCGATGGTGTCTTCCAGCAGGTTGAAGATGCCGGTGATGACATCCTGAACCAGCTTCTGGGAACCGAAGCCGATGGCCAGGCCCACCACGCCCGCGCCGGCCAGCAGCGGGGCGATGTCCAGTCCCAGTTCGGACAGAAGGATGAGCGTGACCACCACCACCAGGAACACCGACAGAACGTTGCGCAACAGCGGCAACAAGGTGCGTTCTCGTTGGCCCCGTTCGATCACTCTTCCCTGGGAGTCAGTGGTGGTGAGATAGCGTTTGATGGCGTAATTGACGCCCTCCCAGAGGGCCAGGGCCACGGCCAGGACAAGCCCCAGGTTGAAGGCCATGGTCACAGCGCGGGCACCCAGTCCCTGGGTCAGCCAGCCGAGGGCGCCCACGGACCAGGACTCCAGGATGAGGACGAGACACCCCAGACCGATCAGGGTCCGGGCCGTTCCCGCGGCCAACCCAAGGTAACGGCGACCTCGCTCACGCATCTGTCGGTCAAAGCGATTCTGCCCGTGGAGGCGCACAATGGTCGCGTCACGGAGGGCCTGCACCCAGCCAAGCGCGACCAGCGCGGCGACGACCAGCCCCATGGTTTTCAGCGTGGCCCAGCCGGCCAAACTGAACCAGCGTTCCGAATCCAGCACCCAGGCCACATAGATGACCACCACGTAGACCGACGCCAGCAGATGCCAGATGTCGGCGAAGCCGCGTTGCAAGCCGGTGACCCAGGCCGTCGCGGTCGAGTTGCCGAGATTGACCGCGCGAATCGCCCGTTTGACCGTGGCCCGGAGCTGGAACACCAGGCGTATGGTGAAGACCATGACCAGAAGGCCCACCAGATGGGCCAACAGAAGGCGACTACCGGGTGGCATCGCGAACAGGCGCGCCACCTCGACCGCCAGGTAGCCGAAGATCACGGCCGGGGCGATCAGGCGCAGCACGCGATAGACGATGGTGGCGATCTCGTCCCCAAGCGGCAGGAGCCGCAGGACGGTGTCGCGAGGAGACAACAGGCCCCACAGCATCACCGTGCTGGCGCGTTGGAGCACAAGGCTGGTCACCACGGCGGCGGCCACCAGCTCGGTGCGCAGATTGGCGTCGATGAGCGGCAGGGCCGCCTGGGCGGCGACGGCGAACAGCAGGATGGGCACCAGCTTCAGAACCAGACGGGTCACGAGCAAGACGACGCGACGGCCGGCCGCCGTCTGCCTGGCCTTCTCCTCCCATTGCCGCGACAGCCCATGGACCATCAGCCGTCCAAGCAGAACGGCCAGAAACCCGACGAGGATCACCAATCCCAGTTGCCAGAGCAGGCTGACCCACTGTCCGCGCATATCGTCATCGAACTGAAGGGCGACCCAGTCCAGGAGCTGCGGGACCTGGGTTGTCACGCCACTGGACCAGACGATGCGCTGGTACCGGTCGTGCAGATAAGCGGTGAGAGCCGATAGGTCCGGCGCGGCGATGGGCGGCGCCGGACCTGACCCTGTGTCGCCGGCCATGGCGGCGGCGATCCCCGTGCCGGGTCCGACTCCGGGGCCGGGCGCGTTCATGGAGAGCGTGGCGTCCGCGGCGTTGGCCATGACGGAGGGGTCGGCGCCCGCCGCTCGCAAGAGGGCGATCAACGCCTCGCGCCGAGCCGGGTCGTTCAGGACCTCGATCAACAAGGCCAGGTCGCCGATGCCGGACGTCGGGGGGGTGGTGATCCCGTCGCCGTTGTCCGGTGCCGTCGACGTTGGTGGCGGGGTCGCCGCTCCAGCGGGGTTCGAAGCCGACTCGAGGCCGGCCGGCGCCGCTGTCGGCGATGCGGTGTCGGCGAGTGCTAGCGCCAGACGGGCCTCGGCGGCCCGATTCAACGTCGTTGTACGGGTCTCGATCCAGGTTCGCAGGGCCTGCTGCTGCTCCTCAGAAAGCGCGCGGCCCTGTGCCATCGAGATGCCCGGCGGCAGAAGAACAAGGGCGATCAGACCGAAGAGCGCCCAGCGACTCACGCCGAGCCAGAGCAAAGCGGAAACACGCAACATCATGAACGTGGAATCCTCACCGTGGAACCCTCACGTGGGGACGACCGGGCGCGGAGCACTCCACGACCACCATCTGGCATCGCCTGTCGGGTCCGCAACCCCGTTCCCCGGGACGGCATCCCATATCCATGGGCGCCAGACGGTGATCCTTAGAGGGCGCGCATGTGCGACGGACGCCAGCCGCGCCCGCCGAGCATGGCCTGGGCGGCGGTGACCTCGGACAGCAGGCGGTCCTTGTGACGGGGGAGCGTTCCGGCCAAGGCCAGCGCATTGGACGCGTGATTGGAGCGAAAGATCACCGGCTGGGGTGGGTTCAGGTGCTCCAGGAACACGCGCTGCTCGGCCAGGATCGCCGCGTCGTCCTGGAACGAAAAGGGTGTGCCGTCCCGCGTCATCTGCTCCAGGAAAGCCTCGCGTCGCGTAGGCTCCAGGAACAGCTGCAGCGTGGAGAGGTAGGCCGGAGGGGCTCGATTGATGACGGCGGCGGTCTCGGCGATGTGCTCTTCCCAGGCTTCACGCCCGCCCAATCCGAGAATCACCGTGGCCGAGACTTTCATGCCAGCGGCGCGGGCCTTGTCCAGGGCGGTCACCATGCCGCGCGGCGAGGCACCCTTGGTGATTCGGCGGAGAATCGTCGATGCGCCGGATTCCACGCCAAGGTAGACAAGCGTGAGCTTCTTTGACCTGAGGGTTTCCAGTTCGGCGGGCGACTTCTTGAGCAAGTTGATTGGCGTGGCATAACTGGACACCCGCGTCAGCGCGGGAAACTTAAGAGAGAGATAGTCCAGTATCTCCAACAAATGGTTTGTCGGCAGCACCAGGGCGTCACCATCGGCCAGGAAGACGCGTTGAACCGTGGGCCAGGCGCGCGCCGCCAAGTCGACGTCGCGGATCACCTCCTCTAGCGAACGCGGCCGGAAGACCTTGTCACGATACATGGAACAGAATCCGCATTGGTTAAAACTGCAGCCCAGGGTCACCTGAAGGATCAGATTGTTGCCTTCGGACGGTGGCCGGTAGAGCGGCATGTCATAATTGATCATGGGTGGACGCCTTCTGCCATGAAGCGTGTTGCACCGGATCGGACGGGCGGGCAGTATCGCAGACGGATGGGATCTGACGCGAGGGAGGCCCTCCAAGAAATAGACTTTTGCAATGCAACAAGAAGCTTCGGCAAGTGATTCATGATGAAGTCGCTGCGGTGTTGCGACGCGTCATCGCAGGTGCCCTTGATCCCAGGGGCTTGGCGCCCACGTCTGGGATGGATCGGACATTGTGTCGGAATCACCACACGAACTTTGATGGCTTGACTTGGTTCGGGTCGTTGACTACACCACTGCGGTTCTTGGTGACCCACGCCGGGCCCGCTAACACCGTCGCGAGGAGGAATCCATCGGCATGACCGAGTTGCTGCAGGAGTACCTTCCGATCCTGGTCTTCCTGGGAATTGCGATCGTGGTGGCTATCGGTGCCGTGGTTGGCTCGCTGGTGGTGGTGCCCCAGCAGTCGGACCCGGAGAAGGACTCGGCGTACGAATGCGGGTTTGAGGCATTCGACGATGCGCGGACCAAGTTCCAGGTGCGGTTCTACCTTGTCGCCATCCTGTTTATCCTCTTCGACCTTGAGGTGGCCTTTCTGTTTCCGTGGGCCATCAGCCTGGGCAATATAGGGCTTTTTGGCTTCTGGTCGATGATGGTGTTCCTGGCCGTCCTGACCATCGGGTTCATTTACGAATGGAAGAAAGGGGCACTGGAATGGGAGTGAGCGACGCGAAAATGAGCACCGCTGGCCCGGCGCTGCTTTCGCCAGGACCGGAACAGGATGCCGTGCTGGCCGCCGTTGGCCAGGAGATGCAGGACAAGGGGTTTGTGTTGGCCAGCGTCGACAAGCTGGTCAACTGGGCACGCACCGGCTCGTTGTGGCCGATGACCTTCGGCTTGGCGTGCTGCGCGCTGGAGATGATCCATGCCTACAACGCCCGCTACGACCTGGACCGCTTCGGCGTTGTGCCGCGGCCCTCGCCGCGTCAGTCCGACCTGCTGATTGTCGCCGGCACCTTGTGCAACAAGATGGCGCCAGCCCTGCGTAAGGTATACGACCAGATGGCGGAGCCGCGATGGGTGCTGTCGATGGGGTCCTGCGCCAACGGCGGTGGCTACTACCACTATTCGTACTCGGTCGTACGCGGTTGTGACCGAATTGTGCCGGTGGATATCTACGTGCCGGGATGCCCGCCAACGGCTGAAGCGCTGTTATATGGCATCCTTCAGCTTCAGAAGAAGATCCAGCGCACCGGAACGCTGTATCGGTGACCGGCGCGCCCGACAGTCATGCCGTCGCCCTTTCGGAAGGGCGGCGAGCCGGAGGTTTGATGCGCGCCGGTCTTCCCGGCGCCTGAGACAGGATCACACCCCATGTTGTTGTCCGCGGAGCAGATCGAGGCCCTGGAGGATCTGGGGCACCACATCGCCTCGGCGCTGCCCGACGCGGTCCAGGCCACGACCATGGCCCGGGACGAGTTGGTCGTGCGGATCAACCG
>JANQGN010000075.1 GCA_028277295.1 Rhodospira sp. | reverse complement strand
TAAGGGCTTCATCCTGAGGAAGCGGAGCGACCGAAGGATCTCCATCGATGGTCCTGACCCTCTCGGATCGTGACTCATGAACGATCGTCCATCCGGGTTCGGAGCCCTGTCTCAAGGCGGGGACCGTTGCCGAGACGGCAAGAGTGTGTTCCCCTGGCAATCTGTCGGATTTGAACGACCCAAATCGCCTAACTGCTTGATATTGTTCATGATTATCTTTCCGCCTGGATATCTAATCCTGAATGATATCAATGGGTTAGCCTCAAACTCCGACAGACTGCCAGGCCGCCCTATTCGGCGGCGATGGTCTTGAAGAGGGGCATGGCATCCAGGCAGGAGGCGGCCTCGGCGGCCTTGTCCTCCATGTTGTAGAGCGGGGCGCCAGGATCGGCGACCCGTTCCTGATGCAGGCACACCGCCCCGTCGCGGATCAACGCCACCGCGTAGCCGGGCGGATCGAAGCACCCCAGCACCGTGGGATCCTTGCCCAGCGCCAGGGCGACCTGATGATTGGTGCCGGGCACGGTGGAAATCGGCATGCCCCGCCAGCAGGCGGTGATGGGCCGGTGCACATGGCCGTGGAACAGGTGGCGGACCCGGCCGTGCGCCCGCAGCAGCTCCCCCAGCTCGCGCGCGCCCACGGTCAGGCGGATGCGGTCCATGGCCGCGATGCCGGTTTCGTAGGGCGGATGATGCAGGCCAATGAAGACGTCGCGATCCTTGTGCTCGTCCAGCCGCGCCTCCAGCCACGCCAGCCGGGTGGCGTCCAGGCGGCCGGCGCCCAACCCTGGCTCCAGGGTGTCCAGCATCAGGAACACGCCCTCGGGGGTGTCCACCGCATACTGAAGATAGTCCGGATCGCCCATGGGGGCCTCGGGAAACACCCGCTTAAAGGCGGCCCGGGCGTCATGATTGCCCAGGCCCAGGTGCACGCGCATGGGGCAGGCGGCCAGCAGGTCCTTGACGGCGCGATAGGACGGCTCGTCCCCGTCGTGCACCAGGTCGCCGGTGATCCACAGGAAGGCGGCGTCGCCGTGATGGCGGATCACATGGGCCAGCACCCGTGCCAGGTTCGCGCGCGGATCGCTGGCATACAGGGTGCGCGGGGCGGCGACCACGTGCAGGTCGGACAGGTGAACAATCTTCATCGGGCAAGGTCCGTGAGCTATGGAAGGGCCTTCGTGAGGGTCAGGTGGGGGGCGCGCGGTGGCCCCGTCCAGGGAAACGTCGATGACGGGGGGCGGCCCGGCGACACCCCGACTTAGGGCATGGTGCGTGAGTCTCGATTCACGCACCATGCTCTAGGGTTATGATATTCAAGCAAACTTTTGTCGCGATCCGGGTCCGATCGCTGGCGATTCGCACTAGGTGTCGGCCAGGGGCGCCGAGTCTTGACGTCGGAGACGGTTCTCCAGCCGCTGGATCAGGATGATCTGTCGCTCATCATCAATCATGAACTGGAAGGCCACGCGCCCGTCGGCGACCCGGGTCACCTGGGCGCGAAACCGGCCCAGCGCGTGGACGTGGATGATGGCCTCATCGCCCACGCTGGGCTTGATATCGGTCCACAGCGCGATTCCCGAGCCAGACACGTCCTGGATGGGGCACGAGACACCGTAATGGGTGAACACGGTCAGGTTGGCTTCGTCCCGAAGCGTCCAGCGCGGCAAGTCGCGCCGTTCGTCCCTTGGCCACAGGGTGTTGGTCGACCCGAAATCTTGGAGAGTCATGACAGGTGTTCCCCCATGAGGCCAAGGTGCTTTCCCCCAAAAAGCACCGTTATCGTGTCCATCCAACCTCAAACATGGCAATCCCGCCCGCCGGCGGCAACGGGTTTTCGAAGCCGGGACGCGACGGAGCGGGGCGCCTACCAGCACGTGGGCAGCCCCGTGTCTGGTGTGCAGGCGGGGGCGTCGGTCGCCCCCGGCAACAGGATGTATTGCCACACCGCCACCGCCAGGGTGTCGAGGCTGTCGCCCGTCAGATAGGCTTCCACCACCTCGGCGCCCTTGATCGCGCCGACCAGGGACCAAAGGGTTCCACCCGGCAGGGGCTTGTCGCCCCGGCGCAGGCAGTCCACGGTCAGCGTCAGCGGCGTGCCTGGGGTCAGCAAGGGGGTGCCCGTGGCGTCAGCGGTGGTGCGGAACACGGTCTTCACGGTGCCGTGGATGCGGCACAGGCCGGGGGTGATCCAGGGAATGTCGCGGTCGGTGACGGTGATCTGGACGTGATGGTTGGCCTGGATGCGGGCCGCGCGATAGACCTCCGGGGGCAGCACCGCCCCGGCTGGCGCCGCCAGAACCAACGCCTGGAGCGCCAACAACAGGCCAGCAGCGGCGGCCATGCCGACTCGTGTGGTGGGCGCGATCCAACGGCGCATGGTCTGGTCTCCCCTGGCAAGCCCCGAGGGCGGGCCTGTCTCCGAACCGGGCGGCCCCTCCCCGTTGCCCGAAAAACTCCCACATTTTGAGCGATACCGGAAGGTGGGTCCGGTGCTACACGAGGCGGGCGCCGGGTCCACCGGACGGACGCATGGGGACAACACCGGCCGCGCACGGAAGGACTCTTGGTATGCGGGCGACACGCACGGGGGCGAGCGAGGGCGTGCCAGGGACGGATCCAGGGCACGCCGACCCTGCCAGTCGTCGCCGTGTGCTGCGCGGTCTGGGGGGCGCGGCGGCCGCCCTGGCGGCCTGGACCAGTGGCCTGTGGCCGTCGCCGCCCGGCGTCGGCCACGCCCGGGCCCAGGACGTGGACGTTGGATCATCGGCCGGGCTTCGATTCCTGCGCATCGGCACCGGCTCGACCTCTGGTACCTACTTCCCGATTGGCGGCCTGATCGCCAACGCCATCAGCCGCCCGCCAGGGTCCCGGCCCTGCGAGAAGGGCGGCAGTTGCGGGGTGCAGGGGTTGATCGCCGTGGCGCTGTCGACCAATGGCTCCGTGGAAAACATGCATATGCTCGCCGATGGCGCGCTGGGCATGGCGCTCTGCCAGGCCGACGTCGCCTTCTGGGCGCGCGCCGGCGCCGGCGTGTTCCGGAGCGTGGGGCCGATGCCCACCCTGGTGGCGCTGGCCCGGCTGTATGACGAG
>JANQGN010000026.1 GCA_028277295.1 Rhodospira sp. | reverse complement strand
TCGGCGATCGCCTGCATGATGCCGTATTCGATGCCGTTGTGGATCATCTTGACGAAGTGGCCGGCGCCATCGCCCCCCACCCGCGCGCAACATGGCGCGGTGTCGAAGCGCGCGGCGATGGTCTCCAATACCTCGCGGCAGGCGGCATAGGCGTCCGGGTCTCCGCCGGCCATCATCGACGGACCATGGCGCGCGCCCTCCTCGCCGCCGGACACGCCCAGGCCGATGAAGCGCAGGCCCCGCGCGCGCAGGTCGGCCTCGCGCCGCTGGGTGTCCCGATAGTGCGTGTTGCCGCCGTCCAGGAGCGTGTCGCCCGCCTCCAGCAGGGGCGCCAGATCGGCGATCACCGCGTCCACGGGGGCGCCCGCCTTGACCATGATCAGGATGGTCCGGGGCCGGGGCAGGGCGGCGACCAGCGCGGCCGGCGTCTCGGCGTGCGTGACCCGCGCGCCGGCCGGTCCGGTCAGCGCCGTGGCGAACTGGGTTCGCGCCGCCGGCCAGGGATCGGTGACCACCACGGAAACCCCGTGATCGGCCATGTTGAGCGCCAGGTTGCGGCCCATGACGCCCAGCCCGACGATCCCCATGCGTGCGCGCGCGCTCATGCCCGGCCTCCGATCACCGTGTTCCCGAGAAAGGGAGAAAACCCAACACCACCGCGCGCTTGATCCCCTTCGCGGTCAAGGGCGTCCTCTGGAGATCCCTCGGGATGAGGTCTTTCTGGCATAAACAAGAGAGGATTGACCTCATCCCGAAGTCGCCGGAGGCGGCGAGGGATCTCCCAATCTGGATGCCCATATGGTATCGATAACATGGGAATTTGGCAAGGACGCCGTTGAAGGCCCCGGGGTTCCGAACGCGGATGGACGATCGTTCATGGGTCACGATCCGAGAGGGTCGGGACCATCGATGGAGATCCTTCGGTCGCTTCGCTTCCTCAGGATGAAGCCCCTAAAAGTGAAAACCCTCATCCTGAGCGTCCACAGGACGCGACGGATCTCCATCGCCATGCGGTGCCCTGTCCGTTAACCTGGACGCGTTGCCCTGTGATGGTTCTCTAATCGGTGTCAAGGACTGGTTCTCCCGGTCCTGCCGAGCTTGGGGTTGGCGCCTGGTGGGGACATGGTTCTCTCCGAAGTCTGGGTTTCCCCGCTTCATCATGGCCTTCCGAAGGAACTCTGGCGCCGCCATGTATCAGCCGCTGGTCATCGTCCGGCCGCATGGACCATTCGAGCAGCAACCAACCGAACGCGGTCACCAGGGCTCCGTCCCACCGGGACACCGCTCCGCTTCCTCAGCGGATCTCTGTCGACTCCATCACCGGGTGTGTTTCGTGCCTCAGCCTCAGGCCGCCTGGGCCGCCGGGGTGCCCTCGACCGCGGTGTCCTCCGCCGCGGTCCATGTGAACCGCTCCCCTGTCTTCCACATGGCCAGCAACACCGTCGCCAGCTTACGCGCCAATGCCACCCGAGCCTTGCCCAGGCCGCTCCTCTGGGCAATCTCCCGCGCCCAGGCGACGGGCCGGTTCGGCCGCTTGACCCGCGACAGGGCCACCGTCGCCGCCTCAAACAGATAGCTCCGCATCAGCGGATCGCCGCAGCGGCTGATGGACCCCATCCGGTCCATCTGGCCCGACTGATGGCGCCGGGGCACCAGCCCCAGATAGGCCGCCAGTTCCGCGCCCGTCCGGAACCGCGTCGGATCATCCACCACGCTGCGGAACGCCAGCGCCGTGATCGCCCCCACCCCCGGTGCGCTCATCAGACGCTGGCAGACAGCGTCCCGGCGCGCCTCCCGGGCCAGGAAGCGATCCAGTGTCCGGATTTCGTCGTCGATCGCCTCCCACGACGACAGCATCCCTTCAATGCCTTTTTCCAACAGCGGCTCATCGGCGATCAACGTGCGCACCCGGGCCGCAAACCCTGCCCCGCGCGCCCGATCCGTGAACATCCCGAAGGTCTTGAGGAGCGACCGGATCGTGTTCGACAGCGTCCGCTTCATGGCCACCAGTTTGGCCCGTGCCGTCAGCACCGAGTGCAGCCGATGCGCGTCCAGGCTCTTCACCCGCACCTCCGCGTACCAGCCCGTTCGCGCAAGCTGCGCCAGGCCCTCCGCGTCCAGGTCATCGCTCTTGTGCACCCGCGCCGACAGAACCGCCTTGGCCTGTCGCGCGTCCACGCACACCACGGGCACACCCAGCGCCCGAAGACC
>JANQGN010000013.1 GCA_028277295.1 Rhodospira sp. | reverse complement strand
TTTTTAAGGGCCTCTTCCTGAGGAAGCGGAGCGACCGAAGGATCTCCATCGATGGTCCTGACCCTCTCGGATCGAGACTCATGAACGATCGTCCATCCGAGTTCAGAGCCCTGCCGGTTCAGGACGGGCCTTGACCGGCGGGGGGCCGGTCCGCACACTCGGGCCGTGGGAACGGGGCGGTGTTTCGGACCGTCCGGTTTGGTTCCCTTCCTCACGGGGGGTATCCGGCGGCCCGATCCAGACCCCGAGAGGGGCCCGAAGACGACGACAGGCGGATGAGCGGCGCGATGGAGCGGGTCGAGCGGGTGGTGGTGGGTGCGGGCGTGATCGGCCTGGCGGTGGCCCGCGCCCTGGCCCTGGCCGGCCGCGAGGTCGTGATCCTGGAGGCCGCCGAGACCTTTGGAACCGTCACCAGCTCCCGCAACAGCGAGGTCATTCACGCCGGGGTGTACTACCCCGAGGGCAGCCTGAAGGCGCGCCTGTGCGTGCGTGGCAAGGCGTTGCTCTATGACTATCTGGCCGAGCGCGGGATCGCCCATGAGCGTTGCGAAAAGCTGATTGTCGCCACCCCGGACGGAGGCGAGGCCGAGATCCAGGCCCTGCGCGCCGTCCGGGCCCGGGCGGCCGCCGCCGGGGTCGACCTTGCGTGGCTGTCGGCGGCGGAGGCCATGGCCCTGGAACCCGATGGCCTGCTGTGCACCGCCGCCCTGGCCTCGCCGACGACCGGCATTGTCGACAGCCATGGGCTCATGCTGGCGTTGCTGGGCGACGCCCAGGCGGCCGGAGCCATGCTGGCGGTCCACGCCCCGGTCACGGATGGGCGGGTCACCGACGGCGGCCTGGCCCTGGACGTTGGCGGCGCCGAGCCCATGACCCTGGTCGCCAACGGCGTGGTCAACTGCGCCGGCCTGGGCGCCCAGCCGTTGAGCCGTGTCCTGGCGGGCCTGCCGGCCGAGACGGTTCCGCCGTTGCGCTACGCCAAGGGCGTGTACTTCTCGCTCGCCGGGCGGGCGCCGTTCCGCCGGCTCATCTACCCGGTGCCGGGGCAGGCCGGCCTGGGCATTCATTACACCCGCGACCTGGGCGGTCAGGGTCGGTTCGGCCCGGACGTGGCGTGGATCGACCAGATCGACTATACCGTGGACGAAGGTCGTCGCCCCGCCTTCGAGGCCAGCATCCGCCGCTACTGGCCGGATCTGCCCGATGGGACTTTGCATCCCGCCTACGCTGGCATCCGGCCCAAGATCCAGGCGCCGGGCGCGCCCGCCCATGACTTTGTGATCCAGGGGCCGGACGAAACACGGGTGCCTGGCTACACGGCTTTGTACGGCATCGAAAGTCCAGGCTTGACCGCCTGCCTGGCGATCGCCGAAATGGTCGCGGAGGTCGCCGCATGACTCGCTTCCGTTCCCGATGGGTCGTCCCGGCCCTCTCGCTGGTGTCCGCGCTGGTGCTAACCGTCGCACTCTCCTCGCCGACGGCCTGGGCCGAGGAGGACCCCCCGGTCGGCCCGCTGACCCCCGGCACCGCGGACCTCATGGAGCGCCTGCGCACCCTGGGCCTGGCACCCGAGCAGGAGGGCATGGACCCTCAGGGCCTCTACGACCCGGAGCCGCAACCGGGCCTGCTGGAGTCCTTCCGCGACCGCGCCGACGACGACGAGGAGCCAGAGGGCCCGGGCGAGCCCCTGCTGTCGCTGCCCCCCTGGGCCATTCCCGCGTTCCGGGAGGAGTTGCGCGCCATTGTCCGCGAACTGGCGCGCTACGCCCGCGCCCGCGATCCCGATTTCGCCATTCTCGCGCGAGGCGGGGCGCCGCTGGCGGTGCGCAGCCGCCGCGAGGCGGTGCTGGAGGCGGCCCGAGCCGCTCAGGCCGGGCTGGGCGCCGTGGATCCGGACGAGCCGGCCGCCGGAGTGGGCGAGATCAGCAGCGGCTTTGTCGGCGCCATCGATGGCCTTGTCTTTGACGGCCAGGTCTGCGGCGATCCCCCGCTGGAGCCGGAACGGCTGGCGGTTCTCCGTGACCTGGACATGGCCTTGATCTCCATCGACCATTGCGTCAACGCCGAGGACGTGGCCGAGGCCCGCCGCCGCGCCGTCGAGGCCGGCGTGGTGCTGCTGGTGGACACCGACGATCACGGCCGCATGGACAGCGTGCCAGGCGAGCGCCCGCCAGGCGAGAACGCCGGCAATATCTCCGATCCCCGCCAGGCGCGATCCGTGGTGATTCTGGAGGAAGGCAGTGGGTTCGGCGACGTGAGCCTGTTGGTGGGGGCATTGCGGGCCACCAACCATGACATGGTGATCGTCAATCCCTTCGCCATCGGCGGCCGGGCGCTCACCGCCCAGCAGGTGGCCGAGCTGCGCTACAAGAAACTGGGCGCGCGGCGCCTGGTTGTGGCCACCTTCAACATCGCCCTGGCCCGGGAGGATGCCTACTACTGGCAACCGAAGTGGCGCCTGGGCGATCCGCGCTGGCTGTCGGCGACGGTGCGCGACCGTCCTGGCGCCCACTTCACCGAATACTGGGATCCGGGCTGGAAGAAGCACCTTGGCGAGCATTTCGTGGGGCTGATGGACCTGGGCTTTGATGGGGTGCTGCTGGACGGGCTGGACGTGGTGCACCGCTGGGAGGCCATCACGCCGGTGGAGTAGGGGGCATTATTTGATCTGGTTCAAACACGTCCGCTGACAAGCCTGGCCACTTTTCTTATCTTTATAAATATTCGTCATTGCGAGGAGCGAAGCGACGAAGCAATCCTGGGTAGGGTACACCATCTTTCGCCCTGGATTGCTTCGCCCGCATCAAAAAATGCGGGCTCGCAATGACGGTGTTCTGAGTGTCTGTCCGGAAAGCCTTGAAGCGCACCACATACGGTATGCTGTTCGGGGAAAAGCCACACTATATTGAGGTTCCCGAGACTTTCCGGACGGGCTCTGAGTCACACCGGGTGGATTGTCGCCAGCCTCACTTGCCGATACAAAAATCCCCGAAGATCACATCCAACAGGTCCTCGACGTCCACGCGCCCGGTGATCCGGCCGAGCGCGCGCAACGCCAGGCGGAGATCCTCGGCCACCAGCTCCGGCAAGGGCGCGGCGGCGGCGCGGGCCAGGGCATCGCGGGTCTCGACCAGAGCGTGACGGTGGCGCGCCCGGGTGAGCGGGGAGGGCGGCCCGGCCCCCACGCCGGCCAGGGCCTGGACGCGATCGGTGACGGCCCGCATCACCCCGTCAAGCCCCGCGCCCGTGACCAGGGACAGGGGCAGCGCCGCGCCCTGGGGCGGCGCCGTCCACAGGTCCGCCTTGGTATGGATCACCAGGGTATCGGGATCGGTGGCCAAGGCCGCGAGGGTCGCCTCAAGCGGCCCCGCCTCCGTGCGGTCCAGCAGCAGCAGGCGCAGGTCGGCGGCCTCGGCGCGGGCGCGGGCGCGGCGCACGCCTTCCTGTTCCACCAGGTCGTCGGTCTCGCGCAGGCCGGCGGTGTCGGCCAGCACCACCGGCACACCGCCAAGGTCGAGGTGTACCTCCAGGACGTCGCGGGTGGTCCCCGCCACCGCCGAGACAATGGCCGCCTCGCGGCGCGCCAGGGTATTGACCAGGCTCGACTTACCGGCGTTGGGCGGGCCGAGCACCGCCACATGGACGCCGTCGCGCAGGCGCTCGCCGCGTCGGTCGTCGGCCAGGCAGGCGTCGATCTCCGCCGTCAGCGCGTCCAGCGCCGATGCTTGATCCGCCAGCAGCGCCTCGGGCAAATCCTCGTCGGAAAAGTCCAGGGTGGCGTCCAGGTGCGCCAGGAAACGCAACAGCCGGTTCCGCCAGCCTTCCGTCAGGCGGGCGAGGGCACCGTCCATCTGCCGCCGCGCCTGGCGATGCTGGGCCTGGGTTTCGGCGTCGATGAGGTCGGCGAGACCCTCGACGGCGGTCATGTCCAGCTTGCCCGCCTCGAAGGCACGGCGCGTAAAGGCCCCGGGCTCGGCGGGTGCCAGCCCGGGCAGAGCGGCCAGTGCGTCCAGGATGGCGCGCACCACCGCCCGGCCGCCATGCCCGTGCAGCTCCGCCACGTCCTCGCCCGTGAAGCTGGCCGGGCCGGGAAACCAGAGCACCAAACCATCATCCAGGATCTCGCCGTGGTTTGGATCGCGGAACACCGCCCGTGTCGCCCGGCGTGGGGCGGGCAGGGCGTCGCGGCCGGTCAGCGCCAGCAGGGCCAGGCTGGCGGCCGGACCGGAGATCCGGATCACCGCCACCCCGGCGCGGCCGGACGCGGTGGACAGGGCGAACAGGGTGGTCGGGTTGTCTGACTCGGCGTCAATCATGGGGGAGGTGTGGCGGCGGGCCGGCGGGCGGTCAAGGGTGTTTCCCGGACGAGGGGTGGGTTGTTGGTGTCGCTCATGCGAGTGCGATACCGTAAAAGGTGCTTACAATACCAGATACAATTTAAACATACACCACTGTCTCGGATGTACGCAAACCTTTTTACGAGAAAAAATATGTGTATTCGATTGTCAGCTGTGTTTTTGTACTGTATGAGGAAAGACCTTGGAAAACATTCAACCAGGTGAGTCTTCCATGAATGTACATATCGACGCAGCCGAAAGGACGCTAGAGTCGTTCAATCTAAGAGCGCTCGATGGAAAGGGATTAGGACGATGGGATGAAGAATACTATCTCGTTGGCTTATATCATCCTTTACGATCGATGAACTGTTACACAAATAATAAGAATAACATTTATGATTTTCTAGAAATTAGTAATATTATAAACCCGATAGACTTATATATACATGTTCCGTTTTGCTATATAGATTGTTCATTTTGTCATTTTTATAAGGAAATTATTCGCCGAAACAAAATTAATGATATGGAAGAGATGTATATTGATGCACTTTTAAGTGAGGCGGCGTCATACAGGGAAAAGATATCTCGAACCATGAATGGTTCCAAGATTTCAGTACAATCCATACAAGTTGGAGGTGGCACACCGTCCACCTTAAGTCCGGATGGTATAAAGAAGATTTTTGATGGCCTGGGAAATATATTTGACCTCACGTCCCTTAAAGAACTGAAGTTTGAGTTTCATCCAGAACTCGGACAGGATTCGGAGCATTTTGGATCATTAATCAAAACACTAAAAAGCTACGGCCTTACCACGGCAATAATCGACATTGAATCTATTAGCTCTAAGGTTCTTAGTAACATAGGGCGAAAGCAGGGAAACCTATCTCGATATGAAAATCTTGTTGAATTGTGCAAAAATTTCGGTATCCAGAGCATAGCAACAGCGGTTATTTGCGGTCTTCCTCACGAAACCGTGGAGTCTTTTCAAGAAACTTTGTTAAGCATTGCAGATATAAACGCCATCGATGCCATAAACATTTATCCTCTTATGTTTAAACCGTCCGACGTCGTCTTCTGGCAACGCCGCCGAAACCGGGGCGATTTCGTGTCACCAAAAGAGCGGGATCTGATGACGGTGCTCGCTTCGGTTCTTTTGGAAAAGGCAGGGTTCGTGGAAGGTCCGTCGCACTTTTTCCGACGCGAGAGTCATACGCCGCACCAACAACTGTCAAAAGCCGACTCAAGAACGCTTCTCGGTTTGGGTCCGGCAAGCTTCGGCTATTTAAACGGATCCACCGGCGCGATCCAATACATGAACACACCAAACCTCAAGGCATACGTCGAACAGGTTCATGAGACCGGTATTGGTCTGTGGCGAGCATCCCAGATGTCCAGTGCGCAAAAACACCTGCGATCCGTGTTGTTCAAACTCAACAGTTTTTCCACCGTTCCGCACGGAATGATTGACGTCGCGCTGGATTCCGATCATAACACCCGTCTACGCGCCGTGCTGGATGCGCAAACCGCGCTCGGCCTGCTGAAATGGACGGCGGAGGGCGTTTCGCTGACGACCGTGGGGCAGCTTAGAAATGCGGAAACACTATTCTATCTGGCTGAACCAGACGTCACTATGTGGCCGTACCATGATGAAGAGTACGAGTTATTAAGGCGCTATGAGTTCTTTCCGAACGTGTCTCTGGATAATCAGGTTCTGTTCTCGAAGTATCTTAGAGATTTCCGCCAGGAGTTACGTGTCGCATGACAGCGCAGCAATGGGCCACTTACGTCATCACCGTGCTGGCCGCCGGCCTGATTCCGGGTCCGACCACCATGCTGGCCCTGGCCACGGGCGCCCGCCATGGGGTGACGCAGGCACTGCCCGCCGCGGCCGGTAACGTGGTGGCCTCCATCCTGCAGGCCATCCTGGCGTTCGCGCTGGTGGACGCGGTGATCGATACCTACGACGGCGTCTTTCGGGTGATGCTGCTTTTGGGGGGCGCCTACCTGATCTGGCTGGGGATTGGCCTTGCCCGACACAATCCGTTCCATGCCATCGAGGTCACGTTGGGTCAAACAACGACCCTACGGGCCCGTGGATTCGTGGACATGTTCGTGATCACCATGTTGAATCCCAAGGCCATTCTGTTTTTCGTGGCCTTGTTCCCCCGCCTCATTCCTCAGGACGGTGGATCCCCTTTGCTGGGTCTGGCCCTCACCGGCACCCTCGCGGCCGTCGCCGCGGTGGTGTTTCTTCTCTACGCCAGTTTGGGGACCGCCATCCGCGTCCTGGTGCGAATTCCCATCGTCTCGGTTGGTATCGGCCTGGCGTTGGCGGCGGTTTTCGTCGTGATGGGCGGCCTGTCGGTGTACCAGGCGATCTCGGGCTGACCGTGCACCCCGACGACGGACGCCCGTCCGTCAATCCACCGCGGCCGGCGGATCCATGTCCTCGTCCCAGTCGTCGGACGGCTCGGGATACTTCGCCAGCATCGTCTCCAGAAGCGCTACGTGCTCGGCTTCCTCCTCGGCGAACTCGGCGGCCAGCGCACGGATTTTCTCGTTTGCGTTGCGGGCGGCGAGATCGGCATAGAAGGCCTGCCCGCGCTTCTCGCTGTCCAGCGCCATGACCAGGGCCTGATGGGGCGTCATCAGATAGTGGGTGGCGTCCATCCCGGGGGTTTCCGGGGGTTCGGCGTCCGGCCACTTGTACTCCCAGGGCTTGAAGTGGGGCAGGTTCAAGCCCTCGGCCATTTTCTGCGCCTCGGCCAGATGCAGGCGCGAATAGTGCGCCATGCGGCGGAACAGCTCGGTCACCTCATGGTTCTGGTGCACCTCCAGGGCATCGGCCATGTCATCGAAGCGCACCGCCGAGTCCTCCTCCAGGGCCACGGCGTGCGCCAGGAAATCCTCCACCGTCTCCATCCCTGTCGTTCCCTTCCTATCGATCAGCCCGGCCACTGAGCCCTGGCCGGGGTCCAGAGTCCGTCCGGGAAGCACGGTAACGGTCCGCATCGATGGCCATTGGCATCAAATCGCGAACTGATCGCCCAGCGACGCCACCGTGGTGGTCGCCTCGGTGCTCGGCTGGAAGGCGCCGGCACGGCCCTTGTAAAGGATCCCCGTAGAGAAGGCATCGTCGTCCAGCAACCGAAGGAAGGCCTCGCGCCGGTCATCGGTGGGCTCGGCAAACCCGGTGTGAACATTCTCGCGCCACGCCTTTTGTTCCGGGCGGTAGGTAACGCACGGGCTGAGAACGTGGATGAAGGAAAAGCCCGGATGCTGAATGCCCTCGCAGATGTGCCGGGCCAGTTCCAGCGGATCGCCCGAAAAGGCGCGCGAGATGAAGTTGGCGCCGGCCGACAAGGCCATTTCCAGGGGCTTGAACGCGGCCACGCCGGGGCCGTCCGGGGTCAGTTTCGAACCCGGCCAGTCGGGATCTGTGGTCGGCGACGCCTGACCCTTGGTCATGCCATAGACGCTGTTGTCCATGACCACATACGTCATGTCCACGTTGCGCCGGCACGCATGCACGAAGTGATTGCCGCCAATCGAGAACCCGTCACCGTCGCCGCCCACGGCCAGGACGGTGAGGTCCGGACGGCTGAGCTTCAAGCCACTGGCCACCGGCAGCGCGCGGCCATGCACGCTGTGGAAACCGTACAGGGTGGAATAGGCCGGCAGGCGCGACGAGCAGCCGATTCCGGATACCAGGGACACCTGATGGGGCGGCAACTGCAATTCGGTCAACGCCCGCATGATGCCGGAGAGCACCGAGAAATCACCGCAGCCCGGGCACCAGATCGGCTTCAGCGCGGACTTGTAGCTCTTGGCGGTGTAGACGGGGGGGTCAACGGGGACATCCATGACACGCGCTCCCTAAAGGCCGCGAAGATGATCGAGGATTTCGCGCGGCCGCAGCGGCAGCGGGCCGGGCCGGTGCACGGGATGCACGGTGCCCGGCAAATCCATATGGGCGCGTAACAGCCGATGATACTGGCCGTCGTGGTTCTGCTCGACGATCACCAGGTGACGGGCACCATCCAGGGCGGCGGCCAGCCTGTCCACCGGCACCGGAGCGATCAGGCGCACAGCAACCAATCGCGTCTTGATGCCCTCCTCACGCGCGCGCTCCATGGCCTCCCGCGCCGGTTCCGTGGCCGATCCCCAGGTCAGCACGACAATGGTGGCGTCGGGATCACCGGCGGTCATGGCCCAGGCATCGCCGTAGTCGAAGCCCTCCACCTTGCGGCGGCGTTTGTCGAGCTGTTCCTGGTGGAAGTTCGCCTGGGTGGAGGGGTGACCAAACTGGTTATGCTCCAGTCCCTCGGCGGTATAGGCGGCACCGGGCGTGCCTGGCAACGCCATGGGCGAGATCCCGTCGGCGGTCAGCGCGTAGCGGCGATAGTTTTCATCAACGGTTTCGGGCACGCGGCGCCGGCCGATGAAAGCGATGTTGGCCGGCTGATCGATGATCGCCCGCGACTGGCCCAGAACCTGGTCGGACAGCACAATCACCGGCGTCTGAAGGGTCTCCGCCAGGTAGACGCTCCACTGCGTGGTGAACAGGCAATCGCCGATCGACAGAGGCGCCGTGACCACATGGGGCGCGTCGCCATGCAGACCATGGACGGCGATGTTCAGATCCGCCTGCTCGGACTTGGTGGGGATGCCCGTGGACGGTCCGCCCCGCTGCACATTGACCACCACCAGGGGTGTTTCCGAGGCCACGGCCAGGCCCAGGCTCTCGGTCATCAGCGCCAGGCCAGGGCCAGAGGTGGCGGTGACCGATGGCGTGCCGCCGAAGCTGGCGCCCAGCAGCATATTGATGGAGGCAAGTTCGTCCTCGCACTGGATCAGCATGCCGCCCACCTTGGGCAGATTGGGCGCCAGCCACTCGAGCACGTCGGTCGCCGGGGTGATAGGATAGGCGGCGCAGAACCTGACCCCGCCCTGGATGGCGCCCAGGCCGGCGGCCTCGTTGCCGGTCAGTGACCAGCGATCGCCCATGGCGGGCGCCGGGTCGGACAAGCGGGCCACGCCACCGATGCCGGCGGCGGCCTCGGCGCCGGCA